>JAHEGL010000040.1 GCA_024645145.1 Planktotalea sp. | reverse complement strand
GCCATCGGCAAAGCACATCATCGCCATGAACTGCGCCTGAAGGTCCGTTGGGAAGCCGGGAAATGGTTCTGTTGTCACATTAACGGGTTTTATGCCATTGCCGGGGTTGGTGACTTTCAGGCCGAGCTTTGTTTCTTCAATGACTGCGCCCCCCTCTTGCATCTTTTCAGCGAACGATGGGATCAAATTCAAGCGACCGCCAAGGAGTTCTACAGAACCGCCCGCGATCATTGGTGCGATCATGAAGGTGCCCATTTCAATGCGATCCGGAATGACGGCTTGGGTCGCGCCGTGAAGCTTTTCAACGCCGGTGATCGTGATCGTGCCGGTGCCTGCACCCTCGATCTGAGCGCCCATCGCGATTAAGCAATCTGCCAGCGCTTTTGTATCCGGCTCGCGCGCGGCGTTCTTGATCACGGTTGTGCCTTTGGCCAGCGTCGCCGCTGTCATTGCGTTTTCCGTCGCCCCGACAGAGGCGAAGCGCAGTGGAATTTCCGCACCCTTCAGGCCGCTCGGCGCAGTCGCATGGACATAGCCGTCTTTTAATTCAATGGACGCGCCGAGACGCTCAAGCGCATCCAAGTGCATATCAACAGCACGCGCACCAATGGCACAGCCACCCGGCATAGACACTATTGCCTCTCCCGAACGCGCCAACATCGGGCCAAGCACGTTAAAAGACGCGCGCAGTTTGCGCACTAGATCATAGTCCGCTTTATGAGAGCTTAACGTCGTCGCATTCAGCGCCAGCACACGGCCATTAGAGAGCTGCGCAATTTCGCAGCCAAGCGATTCAAGCACGTCGCTGAGCGTCTTAATGTCAGCAAGTCGCGGCACATTGGTCAGTGTCAGCGGTTCATCGGTCAAAAGCGCGGCGCACATGAGTTTTAAAACTGTGTTTTTTGCACCTGCAATCGGGATTTGCCCGTTGAGTGCGCCGTTACCTCTTACTAGAATTGAATCCATGTGCCTGACCTACTCTTTATCTATGCCCTACTCGGCGTCTTTTTGAGACGTCTCTGAGGATCCTTGCTCTGTACGCGTGCGCGTTTTTGCCTGCGCTTTACGCCGACCCAAATTCGCCTTCAAGGCCGCCTTTAAACGCGCTTCACGCGCGGCAGCTTCCGATGGGGGCTTTTGGGGGTCATTTTTCGTGTTCATATGACTTCTGTATCCTAGCCTGCCCAGTGGGTCCAGATTACCCTTGCGCGAGTGGCAGATTGGTACTAATCACCCGCCCACACGGCGCTGCTATAGCTCAGAGGTAGAGCACTCCCTTGGTAAGGGAGAGGTCGAGAGTTCGATTCTCTCTAGCAGCACCAGAAAATTCCACAGCAGAATGTTATGAAGCGAATGGTTCACGCGGACCCCAGAGTTAGGGTCTCATGCGACGCTGTCTTTGCGATTGAGCCGAAGTTACGGGATTCATTTTTGCAGGCTCTCTTTGATCATGCCAGCCGTGGTAGCTTTGATGGCGCGTTTGCAAACACCGAAAACCTCATTCGAATGAGACGAGCGCTGAAGGAAAACGCAACCAAAATTCTGGGTGATGTTGTGAACGATGTATTGGTCACAGATATCGCGCGGCAAGACAATTAATCGCAACACATTTGTTTGATTTGCCCAGCAAGCTCTGGATCCGCGACCTTGCTGTCTGCGGCGATTGTTTCTGCCTCAGCCAGCAAGGTTTCAGCGCTACAAATACGATCTATCAACCCGAATGCCAGTGCTTCATCTGCTAGGATTTTTTGCCCGCCCATCAAGATAAGCTTTGTTCTCGCAGGCCCTATCAACGCGCGCATGCGTGCTGGGTCAGAGGGTTGCGGTAAAAAACCTAATTTCATCACTGGATAGAAAAACTTCGCATCCGGCACCGCCAAGCGCACATCGCATGCAAGCGCCATGCCCATGGCACCGCCCGCCAAGGTTCCGTTCAACGCAGCAATGGTCAAGCAACGAAGATCAGCAATCGCGCCAGACACTTCTTCCCAAATTGGAGAAATTGCGAGACCCGCACGCGCAGCTTCCAAATCAGCTCCAGCGCTGAAAACCTTGCCAGCACCAGTCAAAATCAAAACCCGTGCGTCTTTTGCATCGCGCGCGATCTGAGCGAGTTCTTGCAACATCTCAAGGGTGAGTGAATTCGCCTTCTCGGGGCGATTGATCGTGACGGTCCAAACGCCGTCATCCTTTGTTAGGTCGATCATGAGACACCCACACGTGTTCTAATATCTTCATCTCGCAACGAAATCTCTTCCCCCAGCCACGCATCCGAATCTGCGCTGCACATCCACAAAAGTGTCTTGGCGGGCCAATCTGCTGGTATATGAATATCCCAATCAAGTTGGCTAACCGGGTTGATACCTGAAGTTTTGATATCTTTTTGCATCTGCGTCGCAACAGTCCCCGGAGAAAGGCCCATACAGCGGATTCCATGCGCCGCGTTTTCGAGATGCGCCATACGCGTCATCATCGCGGCTCCAGCTTTTGAACTGCAATAATGAGACCACGCTTCTATTGGGTTATGCGCGGCACCTGAACTTACCGTAAGAATTGTTCCAGACTTCGCATTAATCATTGCAGGCAAGACGGAACGCATACCGTTAAAAACGCCAGTTAAGTTTATATTGATCGCTTTTGCCCACTCCGCAGAATCTGCTGTTGCGATATGTGAAATCGGCTCAATCACGCCAGCATTGTTGATCAGAATATCGACTTTGCCAAATTTTTCAGTTGCGGCTTGAACTGCGTGATCCATTTCTGCGTAAGAGCTCACATCACACGCAATTGCCAGCGCAGCATCACCAATTTCAGCAGCTATTGCTTTAATCTTCGTCTCGCTGCGCGCCAATAGCACGACATTCGCGCCTTGATCCGCGAATAGGCGTGCGCTTGCTTCACCGATTCCGCGGCTTGCACCGGTAATAATAACCGTTTTTCCAGTGACATCTGACATTCTACAGCCCTCATCATTTTGGGGGATTGCCGCCGGATTGCTCAAGAACCGGCGCTTCAGCTTGACGTTGCCCCAAGCTCGGTCAAAGCTGCAAGCAGATTTATCATTTAACGGATACGAATATGCCTGTGCGGTCCGCTATTTTTGGAACGACTTCTCTTGTTTTTCTTGCGACAAGTGCCTCTGCTGATGTGAGCGCGAACGACATTTGGACCGACTGGCAAAATTATATGGCCGGCTTTGGCTATTCAGTGGATGGCACTGAAACAATGTCAGGAAACACACTTAACATCAGCAATTTGAAGATTAGCATTCCCGTGCCGGAAGCCGACGGTAATTTCGAACTTAGCCTAGACAGCGTTGATTTCATAGAGAATGGCGACGGTACTGTTAACCTCGTTTTCTCCGAGACCATGCCAATGAGTTTCGTCGCCCTCGGACCTGAGGGCGAGGCTGTGAGCGGATCGCTTGATTACACGATGAGCAATATGGAGATGCGCGCGAGCGGAGAGCCGAATAAAGTCCAATATGACTACAGCGCAGATCAGATCGGGATGGCCCTGACGGAGCTGGTAATTGATGGCGACACCTTATCGTCTGATGCCCTCGAAGCGAGCTTTACCTCTAATGGGCTCAGCGGTCAGTCCATCATGGAGCCCGGCGCGCTGCGCAAGGTCGTGCAAACAATGGCGCTTGGGGCGACCCAATATAAGGTGGCATTCGTTGATCCAGACAGCGATGCGAAAGTGAATTTCGACGGTTCAATGGCGAGTGTGAACATGCAAGGGGACTCCGTGCTTCCGATCAGCTTTGATCCGGAAAACGTTCAGGCTGCTCTTGAAAGTGGTTTCGCGGTCGATGGCACGTTTAGCTATACAGGATCGAAAACTGATTTCTCGATTATCGGTGGTGGTGATGAGATCATCGGATCAAGTAGTTCGGAAACGGTCAGTATCGGCGTTACGATGAACAAAGACGCGTTGGGATATTCTGTTTCCAGCACTGGCGTTAGCTTCAATATGGATGGCAACCAAGTGCCGTTGCCCATCGTTGCCGGGCTTGGTCAAATTGCATTCAACATGCTGATTCCTGTCGCCAAATCTGAAACTCCAAGCGATTTCGCGCTTGGCGTGACGCTCGGTGATTTCGTCACATCAGATCAGCTTTGGTCGATGTTTGATCCTGCCAACGTCTTGCCGCGCGATCCTGCTACGATATCGTTTGACCTAATCGGCAAAGCAAAGCTGCTGTTTGACTTCTTTGATCCGGCTCAAATGACCGCCGTCGAAAATGGCGAGGCGATGCCAGCAGAGTTAAACGCAGTGACCCTGCGCAATCTGCGTGTCGCCGCAGCTGGGGCAGAATTGACCGGAACAGGTGACTTTACTTTTAATAACAACGATCTTGAGAGTTTTGGCGGCTTTCCGAAACCCACGGGTGGCATCGATGTCGGGCTTGTTGGCGGCAACGGCTTGATGGACAAGCTTGTTCAAATGGGTCTTCTACCCCAAGAGCAAGCTATGGGTGCGCGCATGATGATGGGCCTATTTACGCGCCCGGGCGATGGGCCAGACTCACTGACCACCAAATTGGAGATCAACGAACAGGGCCACATCCTCGCCAATGGTCAACGTATCCAATAAAGACACCTAATTTTATGAAACTAGGCCACGCTATATCGCGTGGCCTTTTTTCATGACCTTGTAACACATGCCTGTGCGGGCTACCTCCATGACAACCAGTTTTCGGAGTCCCGATGTCGCAAAATCTCGAAGAACTCACTCACGCCCTTCTGCTTAGCGCCAAAAAGGCAGGCGCAGACACTGCAGATGCCATTGCAGTTAAAGGCACGTCGCTTTCTATCGATGTGCGTGGCGGTGTTTTAGAACAGGCAGAGCGATCTGAAGGGGTCGACATTGGCCTGCGTGTTTTGATTGGCCAAAGACAAGCTTGCGTGTCGTCTTCGGACACGTCGCAAACAACCATTGACGCCATGTGCGAACGTGCCGTCGCGATGGCTAAAGAAGCGCCAGAAGATCCGTATATCGGCCTGAGCGATGAAAATATGCTGAGCGACATGCGCGGGGCCGACGGATTGGAACTTTACGATCCAACGCCAGAGCCAAAGCCAGAGGCTTTACAGGATGATGCTTTGCAAGCAGAGGCTGCTGCACTTGCGTTCAGCGGTATCAGCCAAGTGCAATCTGCCACAGGTGGGTATAGCGCGCGTGAAATTCATCTGGCCGCGAGTAATGGTTTTTCAGGTGGCTATCAGCGCACGGACCGCGCAACGTCTTGTGTAGCGATCGCAGGAACAGGTTCCGCGATGGAGCGTGACTATGATGGCGACAGTCGCATTTTTCAGACAGATTTGCGCAGCGCCAGCGAGATTGGCAAAAGCGCCGCAGAACGTGCTTTGGCGCGTAGCGGGGCGATCAAACCGCCAACAGGTAGTTTCCCGATCCTCTTTGATGAGCGAATTTCTTCCACCCTTATCGGCCACCTACTTGCTGCTGTGAACGGTACATCCATCGCACGTGGCTCTTCATGGTTACGTGATGCTTTGGGCGCGGAAATATTGCCCAGTCATTTGAGTGTTATCGAAGACCCGCACCGCGCGCGCGTTCCCGGCTCTCGCCTATTCGATGCGGAAGGGTTGGCAACCCAAAAGCGGGCGATCATCGAAAATGGCATTCTCACAGGTTGGACGCTTGATCATGCGAATGCGCGTAAACTTGGGATGACATCTACTGCGAACGCAGCGCGCGGCACATCTTCGCCGCCCTCGCCCAGCAACTGGAATATCGAGCTGACGCAAGGCACACAAAGTCGCGAAGATCTTATCCGCGATATGGGAACCGGGCTTTTGGTAACGTCGATGATTGGCTCTACGATCAACGCAACAACGGGTGATTATTCTCGAGGGGCCTCTGGTTTCTGGATTGAAAATGGGGCCATCAGCCATCCTGTAAATGAATGCACAATTGCAGGGAATTTACGTGATATGTTGATGCGTCTCACACCTGCGAATGACGCGCGCACGCATCTGTCCCGCGTCGTGCCGTCGTTATTGGTTGAAGGCATGACCCTTGCTGGAAACTGACCTCGATCTTTTGATAAACGCGGCGCGCGCCTCAGGCGAAATCGCCAAAACGTTTTTTCAAAACGAACCAAGGACATGGGACAAAGACGATGACGCGGGGCCGGTAACTGAAGCAGATCTTGCTGTGAACGCCTACCTCGAAGATGTTTTGCGCACGGCCCGTCCAAAGTACGGATGGCTCAGTGAAGAATCCCTTGATGACACTAAACGCCAAGCGACTGAATATGTTTTCATTATCGATCCAATTGATGGCACGCGCAGCTTTATCGAAGGGTCCCGCACGTGGGCGCATTCACTTGCCATTGCGCGCGAGGGCCGCGTTACCGCAGCGGCGGTTTTGTTGCCGATGCGGGATTTGATGTTCAGCGCAGCACTTGATCAAGGTGCCACTTTAAACGGGCGACCGCTTGGTGTGACGCGGCAAGAAGGCTTTGAAACATCCGAGATTTTGGCCACCCGACCTGCGCTTCAATCGCATCATTGGCGTGCGGGCACAGCCCCAGAGTTTAACCGCCATCACCGTCCCTCGCTCGCATATCGCCTCGCTTTGATTGGGCAGGGACGGTTTGACGCAATGCTCACTTTGCGCCCTAGTTGGGAATGGGATATCGCCGCTGGCGCACTGATCGTGTCTGAAGCAGGTGGCACAATCAGCGACAAAACCGGGCGTTCGTTGAAATTCAACAATCTAGATCCACGCTTGAACGGGGTTGTCGCGGCAGGTCCGAGTTTACACTCAGAGATCATTGACAAGTTAGCTGCAACTTGACCCTTGGACACTGCAAAAGATACGCTATCAGGAACTGAAAAGGACGGGATTATGGAACAAGAACTGCACCTTGTATTTGGCGGTGAGCTGGTAGATCCAACAAAGAACGTCTTCAAAGATATCGAAGCGTTGTATGTCGTCGGAATTTTCTCAGAACACGAAAAAGCGTTCGATGCATGGAAAGCCGAGGCACAAAAAACGGTAGATAATGCCCATATGCGCTACTTTATTACGGATCTAGGCGGTCTTTTGGATGAAGGTGCCGCAAGTCCTGCGGCGCAAGATTTGGGATAGATCAGTTATGAGCTCGTTCAGCTTATTTGCTTACAAAGCGCTGGCGCGAAGTACGACGACATCACAAACAGATCCATACCCAGAGCGTCCTGAGGGGCCACTCATTTGGGGCGTTGTTCACGATGAG
>JAHEGL010000037.1 GCA_024645145.1 Planktotalea sp. | reverse complement strand
CATGCCATTTCCAAGCCGATAATACCGCCACCCAGAACCAACATACGTTTCGGAATGTCTCTAAGTTCAAGCGCACCAGTAGAGTCGATCACACGGTCATCGTCTTGGGGCAGAAATGGCAGGTTCACAGGCTCAGACCCCGCCGCGATGATGCAATTGTCAAAGCTGACGATCGTTGTTTTGCCATCCTCAACCACTTCGATCATGTTTGGCCCCGTAAACTGACCAGTGCCCTTTATGTTCGTGACATTGCGCGCTTTCGCGAGACCGGTGAGACCGCCAGTAAGCTGCCCCACAACGCTGTCTTTAAAGCTGCGCAGTTCATCCAAGTCGATTTTAGGCTTGGCAAAACTCACACCATGCGCGCCCATGTCTTCAGCTTCTGTGATGACTTTAGCCACATGCAGCAAGGCTTTGGACGGGATACAGCCAACGTTCAAACACACACCGCCAAGCGTAGGGTTCTTTTCGATCAAAATCACTTTTTTACCAAGGTCGGCAGCACGGAATGCCGCCGTGTAGCCGCCCGGACCAGACCCAAGAACAACAACATCTGCATGATGATCACCAGCGCCTTTTGCGGTGCCCGTTGCAGTAACCTGCACTGGTGCCGCCGTCGTAACCGAAGCGTCGGGCATTGTTTGAGCGGGTTCCTCAGCAACGGCGCCCTCGAACACCATAATCACGCTGCCTTGAGAAACCTTTTCGCCCTCGGACACTTTGATTTCTTTCACAACTCCAGCAGCCGGAGACGGGACTTCCATCGTCGCCTTGTCGCTTTCCAGCTCAAGAAGCGGATCTTCTGCCGCGACAGTATCGCCAACAGAAACAAGAATTGTGACAACAGGAATATCTGTGAAATCACCAATATCGGGAACTTGAATATCCATCAATCGATCTCCCCTACCACATCAACTTGCGCATATCGCCGAGCAAGGTCTTCAGCGTTACAGCAAAGCGTGCGGCCAAAGCACCGTCGACCGCGCGGTGATCATAAGACAAGGACAGCGGCTGCATCAGGCGCGGCACAAATTCTGTGCCGTTCCAAACAGGTGCCATCTTTGAACGCGTCAGCCCAAGGATCGCCACCTCAGGTGCGTTTACAATCGGCGTAAAACTTGTGCCACCAATGCCGCCAAGCGACGAAATAGTGAAGGTCGCACCTTGCATATCCGCACCTTTAAGCTTGCCCTCACGGGCGGCAGCCGACAGGCTCATCAGCTCTTTCGAAATCTCGACAAGACCCTTTTTATTCGCATCTTTGATGACAGGAACCATCAAGCCTTGCGGCGTGTCCGCAGCGAAACCAATGTTATAAAAGTCCTTCTTGATCAGCTTGTCGCCATCAGGATGGATCGAAGAATTGAACTCCCAGTGCTCTTTCAACGCAGAGACGGACGCCTTGATAACAAAGGACAAAAGCGTAACCCGATAGCCCTGTTCTTTGGCCATCGTGTCCATCTGTTTGCGGTATGTATCAAGCTCTGTAATATCCGCTTCGTCGTTATGCGTCACATGCGGGATGTTGAGCCAAGAGCGGTGCAGCGCCGGACCGGAGAGCTTCTTGATACGTGGCATTTCCACATCTTCGACAGGACCAAACTTTGAAAAATCCACCACAGGGATCGGTGGAATCCCCATGCCACCAACAGCCGCGCCGCCAGTTGCGGCAGGGACAGAATTCGCCTTGAAGGCTTTGGTGATATCTTCGCGCAGAATGCGACCCTTTCGACCAGTGCCATTCACTTTGGCCAGATCAATTTCAAGGTTGCGTGCAAATGCACGAACAGATGGGCTCGCATGCGCTTTACCAAAGCCTTCATCCGTGACCGCTGGCGCTGAAGCTGTTGGGGCTGCGGCAATTGGTGTTGGCGCGGCTTGTGCCTTTGGCGCTGCTGCTTCAGGTGCCTTAGAAGGTGCGGTTGCAGCACCCTCACCTTCCAAAATCACGATCAAACTGCCCATTGAGACGTTGTCGCCCTCAGACACTTTAATTTCCTTAACCACGCCCGCCGCAGAGGATGGCACTTCCATCGTTGCTTTGTCAGACTCAAGCTCAACGATCGGGTCTTCAATCGTAATTGTATCCCCTACGCTCACCAAAACGGTGACAACTGGGATATCGGTGAAATCACCAATGTCGGGGACTGTTACTTCGATTGCCATATCTTAATCTCCTCTACCCTATCAAACGAGACGCGGGTTCGGCTTAGCGCCGTCAATGTCATACTTGGAAAGCGCGGATGTCAGGTCTTTCTCAGACACTGTGCCTTCCTTGAAAAGCTGCACCATCGCGGCGGCTGCAATGTGGTTTGCGTCCACCTCAAAGAAGCGGCGCAAGTTCACACGACTGTCCGAGCGCCCGTAGCCATCCGTTCCAAGCACCACAAACTCTTGTGGCACATAAGCGCGGATTTGCTCGGCATAGTTCTTCATGTAATCGGTCGCACAAATCACAGGACCGTTCGCCCCGCTCAACGTTTGCGTCACATAAGGCACCTGCGTATCCGCGAGCGGATTGAGACGATTGTGCCGCTCCGCATCCTGTCCGTCGCGGGCCAGCTCGTTAAAGCTGGTGGCAGACCAGATATCGCTCGTCACACCGAAGTCTTCTTTCAGCATTTTCGCAGCTTCCATCGCCTGCACCAGGATCGTGCCAGACCCCATCAGGTTCACATGCTTCTTCGCGGGTTTGGCCGCTTTGCTCAGGCGATACAGACCTTTGATGATTCCTTCTTCCGCACCCATCGGCATTTCAGGATGGCTGTAATTCTCATTCATAAGTGTCAGATAAAAATACACATCTTCCTGATCCACATACATACGCTGCAAGCCGTGATGCACCAGAACCGCGACTTCAAAACTGAAGGTCGGATCGTAGGAAATACAGTTCGGGATCGTGCCTGCAAGAATGTGGCTATGCCCATCCTCATGCTGCAAACCTTCCCCGTTCAAGGTCGTGCGACCTGCCGTGCCGCCCAGCATAAAGCCACGCGCGCGACTGTCGCCAGCGGCCCAAGCTAGATCGCCGATCCGTTGGAAACCAAACATGGAATAGTAGATAAAGAACGGCACCATCGGCACGCCATGGTTGGAATAAGACGTCGCCGCCGCGATCCAATCCGCCATCGCACCCGCCTCATTAATGCCCTCTTGCAGCACCTGACCGTCGGTCGATTCCTTATAGTAAGACATCTGCTCGCGGTCTTCAGGCGTGTAGTTTTGACCCATCGGGTTGTAGATTCCGACGGAACGGAACAAGCCTTCCATGCCAAATGTACGGCTCTCGTCCGGTACAATCGGCACCACTTGCTTACCCATATTTTTGTCCCGCAAAAGCGTCGTCAAAATGCGCACAAAAGCCATGGTTGTCGAAATCTCGCGATCACCTGTGCTTTTTAGTTGAGCTTCAAACTTTTCAAGCGGCGGAACCCCAAGCTTGGGCGTTTCGCGCCATTCACGCTTGGGGAATTCCCCGCCCAACTCTTTACGCTTCTCCAAAAGATAGGCTTTTTGCTGATTGTTCAGCGATACAAATGGTGCCTTTGGCAAGTCTTCGTCGCTGATCGGGATCTGAAAACGATCACGGAAAGCACGCAGCTGATCTTCGGCCATTTTCTTTTGCTGGTGCGTGGTATTTTGCCCTTCACCCGCTGTCCCCATGCCATAACCTTTGACCGTTTTGATCAAAAGACACGTCGGTTGGCCTTTGGTCTCGGTCGCGCGCTTGAAAGCCGTGTAAACCTTCTTTGGCTCATGCCCACCCCGACGCAAGGACCAAATTTGCTCGTCCGACCAATCTTCAACCAGCGCTGCAGTCTCAGGGTATTTTCCGAAGAAGTGCTTGCGAATATAGGCACCGTCTTTGGATTTGAACGTCTGGTAGTCACCGTCTACCGTCTCGTCCATCAACTGACGCAAACGTCCTGTTGTGTCCTTCTCAAGCAAGGCATCCCAACCTTTACCCCAGAGCAGTTTGATCACATTCCAACCGGCTCCACGGAAGTCACCCTCAAGCTCTTGCACGATCTTGCCGTTGCCGCGCACAGGGCCATCAAGGCGCTGCAAATTGCAGTTCACCACGAAGATCAGGTTGTCCAAGCCTTCACGCGCCGCCAGGTCAATCGCACCGCGCGATTCAGGCTCGTCCATCTCGCCATCGCCAAGGAAAACCCAGACCTTACGATCCGCCATATCGATATGCCCACGGTTGTGCATATACTTCATAAAGCGCGCTTGATAGATCGCCATTAAAGGGCCTAAGCCCATTGAAACAGTTGGAAACTGCCAGTAATCCGGCATCAGCCAAGGGTGCGGATAAGAGCTAAGACCACCCCCATTCACTTCAGACCGAAAGTTCTCCATCTGCTCTTCACTTAAACGTCCTTCCATGAACGAACGCGCATAAATACCTGGGATGACGTGACCCTGAAAGAACACAAGGTCACCGCCGTGAATTGCAGATTTAGAACGCCAGAAGTGGTTCAGACCGATGTCATACATGACAGCCGAAGACGCAAATGATGCGATATGGCCACCGTATTCGCTCGACACTTTATTGCGACGCACAACTGTCGCCATCGCGTTCCAACGATTGATCGTTCGAATGCGCCACTCCATGTCCAGATCACCGGGAATATCGATCTCGTCATCGACAGGAATTGTATTTTGGTAGGGCGTTGTGGCTGAAAACGGTAAAGTCGCGCCAGCTGCACGTGCCTGCTGCACAGCCATGTCGAGCAAGTAGTGCGCGCGATCCGCGCCGTCGCGCTCAATCACATCGGATATCGCGTCTTGCCACTCACGTGATTCAACTGGGTCAATATCTTTAAAGTTTTCGCTCATAAGTCTTTCTCCCCACAACGCTTGCGTCTTTGAGAACTAATTTGACATCAAATCAATATTCGCATGACGCCAGTTCAACTAGGAAAACATTGCGAAATTCGCCGCAAGCCTTCCGTTGATGCTTGGTTAGCAAAGACTTTTGAAGTTAGGTAGGGCTCAAAGCGAATAGCGCCATGCGCTGAACGCATGGCGTATTGTTTAATGCTAAATTATACTTCAATTTCGCTTTGTTTTTTGTAAGAACATGTTGGCCCGCGGCAAACGTTAGGGTTCGCCGCGAAACCTTTAGCGCCAGTCGCCTGAGAAGTCTTTGGGAACCAGCAATACATCCTGAACAAGCTCACTGATCACGCGCTTTCCACACAACGCCATAGAGACATCAAGCTCTTTGTGGATCACTTCAAGCGCCTTGGTCACACCAGCCTGCCCCATTGCGCCGAGCCCATAGACAAATGCGCGGCCGATGTAGGTGCCGCTCGCGCCCATCGCCAAAGCCTTCAACACGTCCTGCCCAGAACGGATGCCACTGTCGAGATGGACTTCAATCTGATCTCCAACCGCATCCAGAATTGAAGGCAACATCTTGATCGAACTCATCGCTCCATCAAGCTGACGCCCCCCGTGATTGGACACAATGATTGCGTCTGCACCAACCTTCAGCGCCATTTTAGCGTCCTCAGCATCAAGGATGCCTTTCAAGATGACCTTGCCCCCCCACATCTCTTTGATCTTGGCAATCTTGCCCCAATCAAGAGCAGGATCAAACTGCTCTGCGGTCCAAGCACCAAGATCAGTGGCGTCTGAAATACCGTCCACATGCCCGACAATATTGCCAAAACCACGGTTCTTCGTGCCGAGCATTTGCAGCCCCCATGTCCACTTCGTTGCCAGATTGGCAATCGTTTTCGCGGTCAGCTTAGGGGGCGCGGATAAACCGTTTTTCAAATCTTTATGACGTTGCCCCAAGATTTGAAGATCCAGTGTGATGACCAATGCAGAACACTTCGCCGCCTTTGCACGCTCGATCAAGCGGCGCACGAAATCTTCGTCTTTCATGGTATATAATTGGAACCAAAAGGGCTTTGTCGTTTTTTCTGCGACAGCTTCAATCGAGCAAATCGACATCGTGGACAGGGTGAATGGCACACCAAACTCTTCAGCGGCTTTCGCGGCTTTTATCTCCCCGTCAGCATGCTGCATCCCGGTCAAACCAACAGGAGCCAGCGCCACGGGCATAGTGACATCCTGACCAATCATCTTGCCCGCAGTTGATCGTCCCGTCATGTCCACCGCAACGCGCTGGCGTAAACGAAGCTGATCAAAGTCGGAGGTGTTTTCGCGAAAGGTTTGCTCTGTCCAGCTGCCACTCTCTGCATAGTCATAAAACATCCGCGGCACGCGACGTTCGTAAATACGCTTCAAATCGTTAATCTCTGTAATCACAGCCATGCCACCGCCCTCGCATCAATTGGTAAGAATAGTTTACCGCCTCGTGCGCGGACTCGCAAATAAAAAAGAGCGCGCCTAATCGGCACGCTCTTCACAAATCCACATTTAGGTCAGGTCAGGCGCTATGCGCCCCATCGGAAAGTGTTTTTACAAAGGCCAAAACGTCGCTCGTGCTATCACCAGCCGCAATACGCTCAACAATCGCCGACCCAACCACGGCACCATCAGAAATCGCCGCAATCTCGCGCGACTTTTCGGGCGTTTTGATTCCAAAGCCAACAATAATGGGCAAATCTGTCTGCGATTTGATCCGCGCCACTTCAGGACCTACGTCTGCCCCCTCAGCGTTGGCCGCACCAGTAATTCCTGTGATCGAGACATAATACACAAAGCCCGACGTGTTTTGCAGAACGCGCGGCAAACGGGCATCGTCCGTTGTGGGCGTTGCAAGACGAATAAAATTGAGCCCCACAGCGTGCGCAGGAATGCAAAGCTCTGCGTCCTCTTCTGGTGGCAAATCTACGACGATCAAGCCATCAATGCCTGCGTCCTTCGCATCTTTCAAAAATGCATCAACACCCCGCGAATAAATCGGGTTATAATAGCCCATCAAAACGATTGGCGTGATATCATCGTCCTCGCGAAACGCGCGCACCATATCGAGGGTCTTTTGCAACGTCATGCCACCCTCAAGCGCGCGCTGGCCTGCAAGCTGGATTGTAGCGCCATCTGCCATAGGGTCTGTGAATGGCAGCCCAAGCTCGATAATATCCACCCCTGCCGCTGGCAAACCCTTCATAATGTCCAACGACACAACTGGATCAGGATCACCCGCCATGATGTAGGAAACAAAAGCTTTCTTACCGCTGGCGCGCAAGCTTTCAAATTTGGCATCAATCCGGGTCATTTTGGTGTCCTTCTAAAAACGTTTCATGTATGTGCCTTGAAATCTGGAACTTTCGCAAGACCC
>JAHEGL010000036.1 GCA_024645145.1 Planktotalea sp. | reverse complement strand
CAGTCACGGTCCGGCGGGATGCGCCCTTTTGCCTGTGTGGCACGGTACTGCGCAGGTCTTTGAACACGCGAACTGTGCAGGCACGGTCATTCACCGCAGCCCCTTTTTCATCAAGATCATAACGCATTGAGTATTTACGATATGCAAAGGCAAGCCCCTGCGACACCAGCTCTTGTCCTACGTCACGCCCTGCAATCTCACAACGGGCAACAATACGGTCATAGCGATCACGATCTTCTGCACGACATATCGCGCGCTTGCTATCATAAAGTGCAGACACCTCCGCGCTCACCCAATCACCACACGCCCATGCCGTGCCCTGCTCGGTTTCGCACGTTTGTTTGCTCTCTGGTGCATCTATGCCAAAGATGCGCACGCGTTGATCCGCAACATCAAACGTATCACCATCGATCACACGTACAGTCCCCATGACATCCGCTGCAACTGGCGCTGCTCCAATGAGAACCGTTAAAATATAAAAAAACCTTAACATCCATAAGATATGCCAGCGGCACCCTACGAACATCAATCCAAATCGTTAACCTAAGTTAACAAAGCGTAAACGCGCCGCTTCCTCTCTCGTTAAATATCCCGGAAAGCGCGAGGGGCTGGCCCCTCGTTCCCGCAATATCAGAAGAAGTTACCGCTGCTTCGTGTCCCAATCGGGATGCAACCAAGGGCGATCATTGCTCTTGGCCAGCATATCCACACCCAAAATATGATCCGCAGCTTTTTCACCGACCATGATCGATGGCCCATTAAGGTTGCCATTTGTGATGCGCGGAAAAATCGAACTATCCGCAACGCGCAAGCCCTCAACACCAATCACACGGCATTCTGGATCCACAACCGCCATCGGATCATGCGCTGCGCCAATCTTACATGTGCCGCAAGGATGATAGGCGCTCTCGGCGTGCTCTGCGATGAAGGCATCGAGCTCTGCATCACTTTGCACATCAACTCCCGGTTGGATTTCATGTTTTACAAATGGCTTGAAGGCCTCTTGGGCGAACACTTCGCGGGTGAGGCGAATGCAAGTGCGAAAGTCTTCCCAATCTTGCGGCGTGCTCATGTAGTTGAACCTGATCACCGGATCATCCTTAGGGTCAGCACTGCGCAACGTCACTTCTCCGCGCGACGGGCTGCGCATCGGGCCAACATGTGCTTGGAACCCATGGCCTTCAGCTGCGGCTTGCCCATCGTATCGCACCGCTATCGGCAGGAAATGATACTGAATATCGGGATAGTCCACACCCGCTTTTGAGCGCACGAAGGCCGCGCTTTCAAACTGGTTAGACGCCCCAAGACCAGTCTTGGTAAAAAACCACTGCGCCCCGATCCACGCTTTGGAAAGCAGATTCCAATGTTTGAACAACGTGATCGGTTTAGACGCGGCCATCTGAATATAAAGCTCTAGGTGATCTTGCAGGTTCTGCCCGACACCCGGGCGATCCGCGACAACCTCAATCCCATGCTCGGCCAAATGTTGAGCCGGACCGATGCCAGAGAGCATAAGCAACTTGGGCGAATTGATCGAACTCGCCGCGACAATCACTTCACGGCGCGCTTTGATCATATCGCCGCCCACCAAAGCAACGCCCCTCGCGCGACCGTTCTCGATAACGATCCGTTCAGCAAGACCACTTACAACAGTGCAATTTCCGTTTCTTTGCGCAGGCCTAAGATACGCATTGGCCGCAGACCAGCGCCGACCGTTGTGCACCGTTTGCTCCATCGGGCCAAAGCCCTCTTGCTTCTCGCCATTATAGTCATCCGTCGTTTCATAGCCGGCTTGGCGACCTGCGTTGACGAAAGCTTTGAACAAGGGGTTCTTGCGTGGGCCGCGCGTCACATGCAGCGGGCCCTTTTTACCGCGCCACTCGGGATCACCCCCATGCCCTGCGCTGCTCCAGCTCTCCATGCGTTTGTAATACGGGAGCACATCCGCATAAGACCACCCCGCTGCACCGCTCTCGGCCCAATGGTCAAAATCCTTCGCGTGACCGCGCACATAAACCATTCCGTTGATCGAGGATGACCCACCAACCACCTTACCGCGTGGACATGCCAATCTGCGATTGTTGAGATGTGGCTCCGGTTCAGAGCGATAGCCCCAGTCATAAAGCTTCATGTTCATCGGATAATTGAGCGCCGCAGGCATCTGAATGAGCGGCCCCATATCAGTGCCGCCGTACTCGATAACAATCACCGAATGACCAGCTTCACTTAAACGATAAGCGATTGCGCAACCGGCAGAGCCAGCGCCGATAATAACATAGTCAACTTGCATTGAGATACCCAAACAACAACGAAAGAAATGCACCAACATGAACGAACATAATCGCACGGTCCTTCCACATCACAACAACCGCGAACCAGAGAAAAATCCCAATGAAGAATGCGAATATGTTCCAAGGTACGATGTTGAGACCAGTGAGCCCATAGCCAACGAGCTGAATGGCAGTCGCAACCCACTTAACAATGTCAACCATTTCAAGACGGGGCGCAGCGCTAGAAGGGGGCATCGACTGCCCCCATGCGCACGTAGACGGATTTCATCTGGCTATAGTGCTCTATCGCGGCTTTGGAGTTTTCACGCCCCACACCCGATTGTTTCGATCCGCCAAAGGGCGCTTCGACCGGTGCATCGTTGTACGAATTGATAAAGCACGATCCGGCTTGAAGCTGCGCAATCACACGGTGCCCGCGCGTCAAATCAGAGGTAAACACACCCGCAGACAGGCCAAACTCTGTCGCATTGGCGCGCGCGATTGCATCGTCTTCCGCGTCAAAATCAAGGACCGCCATGACGGGGCCAAAAATCTCTTCGCGTGCAATGATCATATCGTCTTTGACATCAGCGAAAACAGTTGGCTCAAGATAATAGCCCTCGCGCTCCAAGCGCGCACCGCCACAGACAAGGCGCGCGCCGTCTGCTTTGCCCTTCTCGATATAGCTTTGCACGATCTTCATCTGGTTTTCCGAGACCATCGGGCCGAAATTAGTCGCCTCATCCATCGGATCGCCGATGACGGCTTCAGACAGTCGTTCGTGCAAGCGCGCTAGAAATGCTTCCTTGATGCCCTTTTGGACAAAGACCCGCGTCCCGTTTGAGCAGACCTGACCAGAAGAATAGAAGTTCGCCAAAATGGCCCCACCAACTGCGTCTTCCAAACTTGCATCATCAAAGATGATCAAAGGGGATTTGCCCCCAAGTTCCATCGTGACATTCTTGATCCCTGCCGCAGCCGCCGCATAAACTTTGCGTCCTGTTGGCACTGATCCTGTCAGCGACACCTTATCTACGCGCGGATCGCTGACCAGCGGCGCGCCAACAGCGCCTGTTCCTTGGATGACGTTATAAAGACCCGCAGGCAGCCCTGCTTCGTGCAGGATTTCGGCCACCTTTAGGGCGCACAGCGGTGTCGTCTCGGAGGGTTTAAAGACCATCGCATTGCCACAAGCGAGCGCTGGCGCACCCTTCCAGCAAGCGATTTGCGTTGGATAGTTCCACGCACCAATACCAATACAAACTCCCAAAGCCTCACGACGGGTGTAGACCCAATCATCCCCCAGCTGAATGTGCTCCCCCGTGAGAGACCCCGCAAGGCCACCGAAATATTCCAGCGCATCCGCGCCAGACGTGGCATCCACATACAACGTTTCAGACATGGGCTTGCCGGTGTCATAGGTTTCCAGCACCGACAAATCATGATTGCGCTCGCGGATCATTTCCGCCGCGCGGCGCAAAATGCGGCCACGTTCGGTTCCCGACAATGCCGCCCAAGCTTTTTGAGCCGCTTTCGCTGAGTTCAGTGCGTGTTCGATGATGGCAGGTGTCGCCTCATGCACCAGCGCGATCTGCTCGCCTGTTGCGGGGTAAATCACCGGTATTTCAGCACCGGCTGTGTCTTCGACATAAGCGCCATTTACAAAATGGCTGGCTGTTGGCTGAGTTGGATAGGGCATAAGTGGCTCCTGCTCGTTTTGAGTGACTTGGAAAGAGATAGCGGTCGTTTATTCCCCTCTCGGGAAACGCTGGCTTTCTTCCAGAATATTAAGATCCATATGATTGCGCATGTAGCGCTCTGATGCTTTTTGAAGCGGCTGATAATCCCATGGGAAATAATCGCCATTGCGCAAAGCCTCATAGACAACCCAGCGGCGCGCTTGAGACCGGCGCACTTCTTCATCAAAGCGCTCCAGATCCCAGCGCTGTTCCGATTTCGCGCACAGGCTCTCGCGCGTGCCCTGATGCTCTGGTGCTTCCGCTAGGTTCTTGAGCTCTGCGGGATCTGCGTCCAGATCAAACAGCTGATCTGGATCAAGGCTACAACGCACATATTTCCATTTGCCGTAACGCAGGCACACAAGCGGCGCATAACTCGCCTCGCCGGCATATTCCATCGCGACTGGCTCTGTGCGTTCGACACCTTGCCCCATGGGAACAAGTGACATGCCCGCAGTCCACGGCATGACCTCTTCCATCGACACGCCAGCAAGATCACACAGGGTTGGGCATACATCTATGTTGCTGACTGCGTCGGTCACCAACCCTGGGGTCATATCGGGCGATGAAATCATCAATGGCACGCGTGCGGAGCCTTCAAAGAACGACATCTTGAACCACAAGCCCCGCTCCCCCAGCATATCGCCGTGGTCAGCCACAAAGAGAATGATCGCCTCTTGGCGCGTACTTTCGAGCGCTTCCATGACTTCGCCAACCTTATCATCTAGATAAGAAATATTGGCGAAATAAGCGCGACGCGCACGGCGGATATGATCGTCCGAGATATTGAAATTATCGCGGTCGTTGGCGTCTAGAATGCGCTGGGAATGGGCGTCTTGCTCCTCGTAAGGGATCGGACCAACCTCTGGCATAAGGTGCTCACAATCCTCATACAAATCCCAGTACTTGCGACGCGCGACATATGGGTCATGAGGGTGCGTAAAGCTGACTGTCATACACCACGGGCGCGCATCCTTACCACGCGCATAATCGTATATTTTGCGCGTCGCGTGATAAGCAACCTCGTCGTCATATTCCATTTGATTGGTGATTTCGGCAACACCTGCACCCGTCACACTGCCCATGTTGTGATACCACCACTCGATCCGCTCGCCGGGCTTGCGGTAATCCGGTGTCCAGCCAAAATCAGGTGGGTAAATATCCGTCGTCATACGTTCTTCAAAACCGTGAAGCTGATCTGGCCCAACAAAATGCATCTTCCCGCTGAGACAAGTTTGATAGCCCGCGCGACGCAGATGATGAGCATAGGTCGGAATGGATGACGGAAATTCAGCCGCATTGTCATAAACGCCTGTCACGCTTGGCAACTGACCCGACATATAACTCGCCCGACCGGGCGCGCAAAGCGGACTGGCCGTATAAGCGTTCTTGAAACGCGTTGAGCGCGCGGCAAGCTTTTTGATGTTGGGTGCATGCAGCCAATCAGCAGGACCGTCTGGAAAGAAAGTACCGTTGAGTTGATCAACCATGAAAATCAGAATATTTGGCTTGTTCATCACGGTGCCCCTTTCAATTCAAATTCGAGATATGCGAGGACATCTTCTGCCGCTTGCGAATGCTCCGCTGTCGACTTCACAAGGCTTTGGTGCAAGTAAACACCATCGATCAAAGCTGCAGTGCGAGACGCCACATCTACCGCCCGCGCATGCAAAAGTGGGCGCAACGCATAAACGAGGTTCGAACGCAGCCGCGCCTGATAAATAGTAAGCAAACGCTTCGCATCTGGCACAGTCTGTGCAAGCACGTAAAAATTGAGCCAAGCAGCAATAACTTCGGGTCGAAAGTTTGAACTTGCGAAGGACGCTTTCACAATCGCCTCTGCCCTTTGCAAGCAGGTATGCGTTTCCTTTAAAGCCGCGCTGACCTCTGCACCGTATAGCTTTAGAGTATGGCGCATTGCCGCCAGAAAAATCTGTTCCTTGCCGCCAAAATAGTGATGCGCCAACGCGCTCGACATGCCTGCTCGCTTTGCAATCGCACCGACTGTGACATCCAATGATCCATGCGCGCCGATCTCATGGATCGTCGCCTCAACCAGCGCTGTGCGACGAATAGGTTCCATACCAACTTTTGGCATCACTGACTCCCAAACACGTTTGGAAGAACAGCTATCTTGTTCTTTATTGACCAGTCAATCAATAAAAAACTTGCAAACCTGCGCAACGCCCTGCTTCATTTTTCCAATAAACTCATGCGACGCTCAATTTCCCTCGGAAAGTTTAAACCTTGGGCACATGCGCACTTGGTGTGATCTCACCACGCTTCAGGACAGCCTCACGCCATGTGATGAAGGTGATCGAGCTCAAAATGACGAAACCGCCAAACACCACCCAAAGATCCACAGGTTCGCCAAAAGCGAAATAGCCAAGTGAGACGGCCCAGATGAGTTGCACAAAAGTAACCGGCTGCGTGACGGTCAAAGGCGCATTTGCAAAGGCAACAGTCATCGCGAAATGTCCCGCAGTGGCAAAACAAGCCACCAAAAACAACAGCCCAACCTCGCCTGCTGTTGGCGGTATCCAATCAATATAAGCCAGTGGAGCAAGCCCAATAGTCACCGCAATCGACAGCATCGACACAACAACGGACGCGGGCAAAGCGTCAGCAAGCATTTTCGCGGTCAGGTAGGACACGCAAAACACGCAAGCGACGGCAAGCATCGCCAGATGTCCGATACTTACCTCTCGAAAGCCTGGCCTCAGGATAATCATCGCTCCCAAAAGCGCAAAACAAACCGCAAGGATCCGGCGAAACGCCAAGCGTTCTTTCAGGAAAATTGCGGCGGCAATCGTAACGAATACAGGTGTGAGGTAGTTCATTGCCGTCACTTCGGCGATTGAAATTTGGGTCATCGCAAAGAACCAAAGCGTGACACCAAATGTGTGGAAAACTCCGCGCACCGCAATCAGGCGTATCAGGCGCGGTGTGAACATGGTGTCCCTAAGAACTTTCAACAACGGCAGTAAAAACACCAACCCCAAACCGTAGCGTAGAAACGCAGCTTCTGCGGCTGGAATACGTGGGCCGTTCAGCTTCACCAGCGCCGTGACTGCAACAAAGCACAACCCGGCGACGATCATCCATATGACGCCAACCAAAGGGCGTTGTTGTTGTTCTTCCATGCTGTGACCTGATCAAAGCCAATAGCATTGCGCAAGGGGTATCGTATTGATGCCGGTGATATCTAAATAGCCCAGAGCATTAATGTACTGCATTACAAGCAGACAATAATATATTGAAA
>JAHEGL010000035.1 GCA_024645145.1 Planktotalea sp. | reverse complement strand
GCGCGCGAGGTCAGACGAATGACTTTGCCTGTGTCGCCACCGATTTCGATTGTGTCATTAGAGCGAAACGGTTGACGGATGGAGAGCATGATGGAGGCGATGAAGTTCTCTAACGTGTCTTTGACCGCAAAACCGATGGCGAGACCGATGATACCGGCAGCACCCAGTATTGTGGACAAAAGTGCTGTCGCCCCCATGATATCAAGCGCCACAACCAGACCACCAACCATAAAACCAAGGCGTAAGATTTGACGATAAATATCAGCGATAAAGGCGTTAGGCGCGAGCCTGTTCCATGGCTGGCGCATACGAGCGATGAAAAAGCCAATCAAAACAATTATAATAAACGCGAGCAGCGCGACCGACGCCAAGGGAAAAAAGGCAATCAATTGCGCCATGCGCGCGCGGAACCGCTCTACCGCCGGGTTGAGCCGCTTAACGACGTCGGTCGTCTCGGTCACGTTATTTTCAATCGCAACGACCCCTTGGACACGACCCGCTAGTTCATTCAATCGTGCAATTTTTTCACTATCGAGCGTCGTGCCCCGCATCGTGACAATGCCAGAGGTGACCGTGACCGTTACATCTTCATATCCATCAAGTTCAGACAAAATATCGCGAATTCGCACAGCGATCGCCGCATCTTGAGACGCGCTATCTTCGACAGCGATGGCCCCAACAGATTGATTTTCGCTTTGAGCAGAAAGTGAAAAGGGCAGTGCGAGGAAAAGTAAGAAAAGCAAAATGCGCATAAGAGATCTCAATAAAGATAATTGTAATAGGTAATCGTAGCCCGCATCGCCGTATAAGGAAAATTCCCTATCGCGGGGGGGCAGAGCGCGCTATGAGGGGCGCAAATCGAAACCTGCTCAGGAAACTGCCCAATGTCCTTTGATCGCTCCGTAAAAATCGCACCCTCTATCCTCTCTGCTGACTTCGCCAACTTCGGCGCTGAAATAGAGGCGGTGGAGGCACAAGGCGCGGACTGGATCCACGTTGACGTGATGGATGGACACTTCGTTCCAAACATCAGCTTTGGTGCGACGACTTGCGCCGCGATCCGTCCACACATCAAAACTGTTATGGACGTGCATCTGATGATTTCGCCTGTCGATGCCTACATCGACGGGTTTGCGCAGGCCGGTGCAGATTTTATCACGGCTCATGTCGAGGCAGGCCCGCATATTCACCGCACCTTGCAAGCTATTCGTGGCGCTGGTGCTAAAGCAGGCGTCGCTTTGAACCCAGGGACACCCGCAAGTGCGGTTGAGCATTTGTTGGACATTTGTGACTTGGTTTGTGTGATGACGGTGAACCCCGGTTTTGGTGGTCAAAAATTCATCCCCCTCGCGCCCAAAATCGCTGAACTACGTGCGATGATCGGTGACCGCCCCGTTCATATCGAGATTGACGGTGGTGTGACGCCAGACACAGCGAAGCTCTGCGTGAATGCAGGTGCTGATGTGCTTGTGGCTGGGTCTGCGGTGTTCAAAGGCGGCACTGTGAGCAATCCAGCACCATACGGCGAAAACATTCGCGCGATCCGAGCGAGCGTTGCATGATACGTCTGATTGCCGCCTTTGCGCTCTTGCTTGGAACAGCCTGTGCTGGCGATGAAAGCCTTGCTAAATATGGGGCATCCGGCAAAGTTTGGGTTTTGACAGAAATAGACGGAAAAGCGTTTACAGCCCGCGCAACCATGGAATTTGACGACGCAGGCTGGATCAAAGGGCAAGCCCCGTGTAATCGTTATTCGGTGAAGCAGAAAGCGCCCTACCCTTGGTTTGAAGTTGGCCCGACAATGGTTACGAAAATGGCCTGTCCCGATTTGGCAGACGAAAACGCGTTCTTCAAAGCGCTGACAGCGATGACCTTGTCTGAAGTGGGCAATGAGACTCTGATCCTGTCACACGATGACGGCGCAACAATGGTGTTTAAGTCGAAGTAATCTGACGCGAGAACAGATCAACGTATCGCCCTCGCGCCTCTGGCAGGGGGCGATTCCCAAGGGTTGGAGCTAGCTTTTCGCTTAGGAAAAATCCTGTCGTTTTCAGCGCTTGCTCAATTTCTGCATCGCTGCCTGTCCCCTCGCCTTTCAGGATTGGTGGCAACGCAAGCAGCTTGTTCACCCAAGGCCCTGCCACCTGCTCACTCACGGCACGCCCGGTACGGGGGGAAATGTAGATGAGGTTTTCATTGGTTCCCGTGACCGCACACGCCCTAAGATCAAGCCCCATGCCCGTTGCCTCAAGCAAAGCGACCTCAAACCGCAAATACGCCAGTGGCCAGACATCATGTTGTCCAAGCAAATCAAGCAATTGTTCACTTTGCTTATAGAGCTTTGGATTGGCTTCGCGCTCAGGCAATGCAAACGCAAGTAACGCGGTCACGGCGTTCAAACCTGCAAGTGATAACCGATCCCCAAGCGCTGCCGCCGCGCGAGAGCGCAAAGGCTCCACCGTGTAGCTGCCAAGGTGGTCTTCAAGCCGCGCGCGCCAGCTGACATCAAGTTGTGCACCGGGTTGCAAAATCGGGGCAATCTTGCGTGACGTGCCACCGCGTACAATTCCTGAATGCCGGCCATGTTCCACCGTAAACACATCAATAATAGCGTTGGTTTCACCGTGACGGCGCACAGAGAGAAGAATTCCTTGATCGCGCCATTCCATCTATTGTAACCCCTGCTCACCAAGCAATGTACGGCCTTGACGATCCTCGACCTCGATTACCCAAACATCGCTATCAAACTGGCGTTGCTTGGCGATAGAGGCGTCTACATCCCGCTCCTCCCCTTCACTCAAGACCGCCCAAACACGGGTGTCTTCCAAAAGGTCGTAGCTACGCTGGAAAAGCTGTGCTTTTCCGTCCAACGTGGCCGACTTCACAAGAACTGCGCCAGCAGTATCATCGCCATGCGCCACGACAAAAGCCGCGATATCATTCACCCGCAGGCGGGTCAGATAGGCATCCACCCAAAACCGCGTGGTGAGGCGGGTCATGAGTTCCCGTCTTTGAAGTTCAGGCCCATTTCGTCGTAGCGTTCGCTTTCTTCCAACCAGTTAGGACGCACTTTGACCTGCAAAAACAAATGCACTTTGCGGCCCAAAAATTCGACCAGCTCTTCGCGCGCCGCTTTGCCGACAGCTTTGATTGTCTCGCCTTTGTTGCCAAGGACGATCCCTTTGTGGCCATCGCGCATGACGTAGATCAGTTGGTCAATCTTGCACGACCCATCTTTGCGTTCTTCCCAAGCCTCAGTCTCAACCGTCAACTGATAAGGAAGCTCTTGGTGCAGCCGCAACGTCAACTTCTCACGGGTCATTTCAGCCGCGATCATCCGAAGCGGCAGATCCGCAATTTGATCTTCGGGGTAAAGCCACGGCCCCTCAGGCACTTCACCTGCAAGCCATTCTTTAAGCGCATCAACACCGTGCCCGCGTTCGGCAGAAATCATGAACGTTGCAACGAACGGATAAATCTCGTTCATCTTTTCAGATAGCGCCAAAAGTGCCTCTGATTTGATCCGGTCGATCTTATTGATCGCGAGCGCTATCTTGCGGTTCTCGCCAAAGCCCTGAAGGCCTTCCAAGATACGCTCGACCCCCTCTGTGACGCCGCGGTTCGCTTCGATCATCAAAACAACCACATCCGCATCGGCGGCTCCGTCCCAAGCGGCAGCAACCATGGCACGGTCCAGGCGACGTGTGGGTTTGAACAAACCGGGCGTATCGACGAACACAAGTTGCGATGCCCCCTCAAGTGCGACGCCACGAATGCGCGCGCGGGTTGTTTGCACTTTGTGGGTCACAATAGACACTTTCGCGCCAACCATGCGGTTCGTGAGCGTCGATTTGCCTGCGTTCGGTTCCCCGATCAGCGCAACAAAGCCCGCACGAGTTTGCGTATCAGTCATTTGTCATCATCCTTGCCAGCAGGGACTTTGCCGCTGCTTGTTCCGCGAGCCGTTTTGATCCGGCTTCAGCGCTTGCGATCTCGCCATTTTCAAGCCGCGCTTCAATTGTGAAATGTGGGGCGTGATCCGGTCCGGATCGTGCCGTTTCTACATACGCAGGCGGCGCGAACCCACGCGACTGTGCCCATTCTTGCAAACTGGTTTTCGGGTCGCGCGCGTCCGCTTCAACGCTTGTGATCCGTTTGCCCCAGAGCCGCAGGATCAAAGCTTGAGCCGCATCAAACCCGCCATCAACATAGACCGCTGCGATCAGCGCCTCCATGCCATCGCCGAGCAGTGCCAACTTACGACGTCCACCGCTTTTCATTTCTGAGCGACCCAAACGAAGCACATCGCCAAGCCCAATCTCACGCGCCACATCTGCACAAGTTTCCTTGCGCACAAGTGCGTTGTAGCGCGGCGCGAGCTGACCTTCGGAGGCTTTCACATCTGCGCCAAGGAGCGCTTCAGCCATAACCAAACCAAGGACACGGTCCCCAAGGAATTCCAGACGCTGGTTGTCCCCGCGCGAAGGCGAGGACATGGAAGAGTGGGTTACAGCTTCCGTCAGCAGCTCGCCCTGCTCAAAGCGGTACTCAATCCGCTTTTGCAACGCCTGAAGATCTGCCGACAGCTTCATAAGATCAATCGACTGCTTTGAAGAATCGATCAGACCGCCATGTCCAGAAGAACAGCATGGAGCGGCCCGCAGAAGAGAACATCACACGATCTGCACGACCAATCAGGTTCTCGTAGGGCACAAATCCAACGCCGCCAGCGGCATTTGGTACGCGGCTATCAGAAGAGTTGTCACGGTTATCACCCATAAAGAAATAATTGCCCTCAGGCACCGTATAAACAGGCGTATCATCAGAACGTTGGGTGCCAATGTTCAAGATTGAATGCTGCACTCCATTGGGAAGCGTTTCAATAAACTGCTCTTTGTTGCATGTGCCGCCCTCGCCCACAGGGCCATTGGCGCAGCGCGGGCGCAAACGATGTGGTCCTTGTGCAGCAGCAACTTCTTCGAAAACACCAGCGGGCTCTTGGGGTGCGGCTTCACCGTTGATGAACACGACGCCGCCTTTGACCTGCACTTTGTCACCCGGCATACCGATCAAGCGCTTCACGAAATCGCGGCCCGAGACCGGGTGACGAAATACAACAACATCGCCGCGCTCAGGCTCACCGCCGAACAAGCGGGTGTTGTCACCATCCGCGAAACCACAAAAACTCTTTGCGTCCAGATTAATACCGAAACGCGGAATAATCACCGATGGGCAAGACGCGTAAGAATAACCATAAGCCATCTTATTCACGAATAGGAAATCACCGATCAAAAGTGTGTTTTTCATCGACCCCGATGGAATCCAGAAAGGCTGAAAAAATATCGTGCGAAACACGCCTGCGATGAGCAGCGCATACACAATAGTTTTTATCGTCTCGATGACTGGATTGCCTTTTTTTTCGGCTTCGGCCATGTGCTTCTCTCCAATTCACAGGTGCACGCTACATGAGGGGCGCATGGCTTTATGTCAACCGCACGGATTGGCGCTGCACAACGCTATTTTGCCGCGATGGGCCGCGCCTCGATCACAACGAAAGCCTGCGCCCACGGGTGATCATCTGTCAACGTGACGTGTAGCACAGCTTCGTATCCGTCCGGTGTCATCTCTTGCACGCGTTTCGCAGCCCAGCCCGTCACGTGCATCACCGGCTGACCACTGCGTAAATTGGTGACTGACATGTCCTTCCAAGCGATCCCCATCGCCAATCCTGTCCCTAGCGCCTTGGAGCATGCTTCCTTCGCAGCCCAACGTTTGGCATAGGTGCCTGCCACATCTTTACGCCGCTCTGCTTTGGCTTGCTCAATATCAGTGAACACACGGTTTTTGAAACGATCACCGAAGCGCTCAAGCGTGCCAGCGATACGCTCGATATTTGCGAGGTCAGTGCCGATACCTAGGATCATAGATCAGACCGCCTTGGTGGTTAGAATTTTCAAGCTCGCCGCGCCAAACAGCACACCAAATCCAATTTCAAAACCGCGCCGCGCGCGTCGATACAGCTCAACGATCCAAGAATTGGAAAACAAAATACCGTAGCCAATGAAAACCACCGTTGAAACGCAGATCAGCTGTGAGAACAAAACCAACAAATCAGAGGTCGCAGCGTCTTTGGGAAGTGCAATTGCATAAACCGCCCCCCATCCAAGTATTACTTTGGGGTTGGTAAGGTGGATCGCAAGGCTTTTGGCGAACACGCGTTTTAAGCCACCTTTCAACGCGGCCTGTTCTTTTGCAGCGCTGCCCTGCCATGCGGAGCGAAAGGACTTCAACGCCAAGTAGCCTAAATACAGCGCGCCAATGTACTTTAGCGCGAGAAATAGCCAAGCGTTGGTCAGGATCACAGCGCCCATCCCAAGCGCTGACGCGATCCCCCAAAATGCCGACCCGCACACGATACCAAAGCCGGATACAACACCCGCAAGTCGCCCGCGAGACATCGCTGTGCCGCTAATTGTCAAAGTTGCAGGCCCCGGTGACCCGCCCCCGAGTCCCCAAGCCAGCAATAGCGCTGCGAGCTCCCAGCCCGTCATGGACGCGCTAAATCAAGCACACGACGCATTTCCTCTATCGCTGGACCAAGCCCTCGAAACACCGCTTCACCGATGATGAAATGTCCGATGTTTACTTCTTGCACTTGTGGCAATTGCGCGACGGGCGTGACGTCTTCATAGGTCAGACCGTGCCCCGCATGTACTTCAAGACCAAGGTCGTGTGCATAGGCGGCCATTTCCGTCATCGCCGCCAGCTCGCGATCACGGGTCTCCAAATCGCCCTCAGCAAACGCATCGCAATAGGCACCGGTGTGCAATTCGATCACCTCAGCACCAATGCGATAGGCACTGTCGATCTGCTTCTTATCGGCTGCGATAAAAATCGAAACGCGTGATCCTGCTTCGCGCAAGGGTGCGATAAAGTGGGCCAGCTTGTTTTCGTCTTGGGCAACGTTCAAGCCACCCTCAGTCGTGCGTTCTTCGCGCTTTTCAGGAACCAGACACACCGCATGAGGTTTATGGCGCAACGCGATTGCCTGCATCTCATCTGTTGCGGCCATTTCAAAATTAAGCGGGATACTCAACGCTTCCATCAGGGCATCGATATCTGCATCGCGAATGTGACGGCGATCTTCACGAAGGTGCGCCGTGATGCCGTCTGCACCCGCCTCTTGTGCCACAAGGGCGGCACGCACAGGGTCGGGCAAAGCACCACCGCGTGCATTTCTAAGGGTTGCAACGTGATCGATGTTAACGCCT
>JAHEGL010000031.1 GCA_024645145.1 Planktotalea sp. | reverse complement strand
CGCCTTAGATCAAAACGAGCGGCGCATGCAAAATAGCGCAGCCTTGAACGACACGGTAGGGGGGATAGCAATGGAAGACGAAGCGTCTCGCGGAACACTCGTAGCAATTGGCGAATTTCTGCTCTGGCTTATCCAGAGCTTTGGCATGGCATTTTACAACTTCGGCTATGCGGTCACGCATCCGGCCAGCTGGCTCGATTGGTCAGACAGCCAAGCGATGATGAAGTTCATCTACTACGGCGGCTCGCAAGAATTCTTCTTTGTTGTTTTCACAGCATTCCTGATCCTCACAGCCGTCGGCTTGTGGCGCAATTCCATCATGTGGGGCACCGTGCGCTTCTTGGAAGGGATGGCGAATACACTTGGCCGCTTCTTCGCTTGGGCGGGTCTTTTGATGGTGATCCAACAGATTGTCATCGTCTTTATGCAGCGTATCTTCACGCGTCCTGATATTTCGTTAGGATTCGGAATTCCCCTTCAGTTTGATATCAGCTGGTTCGCGGAAGAACTGAAACTTTACAATGCGTTAGTCGTCTGTCTTTGCGTGACATATACTTTCGTGCAAGGCAGCCACGTCCGCGTCGACCTTGTCTATTGCGCAGTGAAATACCGCACAAAAAAAGTGATCGATATGGTCGGCTGCATCATCTTTATGATGCCGGGCGCGATCCTGATTTGGATGTATGGTTGGTACTTCATGTGGCGTCACCTTGTGACCCCAAAGGTCTCTGCGTCCGACAGCCTTGAGTTGTTGATGCGCAAATCGCGACTTCTCAAATGGAATGTTGAAACCATTGGTTTCTCTCCCAACGGGTTTACGGCCTATTTCCTCTTTAAGATTTTGTTGGTGACATTCGCAGCACTCGTCTTCTTGCAGGCCATCGCGTTCTTTTACCGCTCTTATATGGAGTGGAAAGAGGGACCTGAAAGCGAGGGCAAGCACCTCGACAAAGATACGCTTGGTGAGGGCGAAGAAGCTTATGAGGGGACGCACTAATGGAGTGTTTTCAGCAAAAGTGGGAACCGGTTTTGCGGTTCGAAAATGCGACCACTGGTAAGGAGACGTAGACGATGTTCTTCGGTTTAGATGGCGTTGAAGTCGGCCTGATTATTGTAGCGCTTTGCCTGTTTGGCGGCATTCTATCTGGCTTTCCGGTCGCGTTCGCGATTGGTGGTGCCGGTGTGATATCCTTTGTTATTATTGCCATGCTCGATGGGGCGGGGCTGCTTATTCACCAAGCGATCGATAAAGGGTCGGTGATGTATTCCGATTTGGTCAATTCGGGGATCAAACCCGAATCCATATCGATTTTCCGATACCCCGAATTGCCACGTATCGAAGAGGGTGTCTTCCCACGCGGGTGGGAGCACGCGCTCGATCGTAACGTGTCTTTCATTGTGAACCGTATGAACGAGAGGGTTCTTGCGGGTCAATCTATCGAAACGCTTCTTGCGGTTTTGATGTTCGTTCTTATGGGCATCACGCTTGAGCGCTCCAAAATCGCGAACGATTTGCTGACGACAATGGCCAAAGTCTTTGGCCCATTGCCCGGCGGTTTGGCTGTGTCTGTTGTTGTGGTTGGTGCATTCCTTGCTGCCTCCACCGGTATTGTTGGCGCGACGGTTGTGACTATGGGCTTGCTCAGTTTGCCAACGATGTTGCGCAACAACTACTCGCCTGAAATCGCAACGGGGGTCATTGCGGCCTCCGGCACGTTGGGGCAGATCATTCCGCCATCCATCGTTATTGTTTTGCTCGGAACACTTGCGGGTGACCTTTACTCTTCCGCGCAAGAAGCGCGCGCCATCGAGGCAGGCTGTACCGATGCATTGACCTATCTTGGTCAGCCAGCGGTTCTGTCTGTTGGAACCCTTTTCCAAGCGGCCTTGTTGCCGGGTATTTTGTTGGCTTTGCTCTACGCGCTTTATGCCTTTGGATATGCGCTTGTGAATCCGTCAAAAGCCCCAGCGGTTGAAATGGGAACTGGCAGCAGCGAAGTTATTACGCGCAACGAAGGCTTCACTTGGTTCCTGGGTGTGCCTATCGCGCTGATCGCGGGTTTGATGCTGATGAGCAATCTCAACATCGTTGGTAGTCAAAGCCTTCAGGTGGATAGCTATTCCGACATCGGGCAGGGCGCGAGCCTGCGCACGAATGTTGGCGAAGATTGCCAAGCGTCGATGATTGAATTGCATGGTCAAGACGCATGGGATCTTGCGATTGCCCAAAGTGCGGAAATCGAAGCAGCCGGTGGCATCGCGGAAAGCGTGAAGCTTACGGAAGAAGAGCTGGCAACAGCTATTGCCGACAAGGAAGCAGCAGCCGCGCCGATTGGTACAGGTATTGCGATCCTTGCGGTGATCTTCGCGCTCATCCTGACAACCGCCCGTGGCGTGCGTCCTTCTGCAGACCATCGCCCGATTTATATCGGTTTGATTGGTGTTGTCTTGGGGCTTCTTGTGGACATCTTGTTCATTCGCCCGTCCACAAGCGCTGGTGTGTCTGTGGTGCTGATGTTGATCCCTTGGGCGATCACGATTTACGGCTGTACCCATGCCGCGCTGATGCTGGCCAAGAATGAGCTGCTGCGTGTGGTCTTCCCACCGCTCATCTTGATCGTGGCTGTCCTTGGGTCCATCCTTGGCGGCATCACCAACCCGACGCCCGCTGCGGCGCTTGGGGCAGGGGGTGCGATCATGCTGGCGGCATACCGTCGTCTGCGTGATGAGGACAAATCAGGCAAGATCGTCATCTTCTCTTGCTTTGCAGTGATCTTGATGATCTTGATTGGCGTGAACTTCGATCTTCGCGTGAACCAAGGCAGCCCAAGCTTTGAGACATGGGTCGCATTCTTCCTTGCCTACACAGCATGGCTCTATGCGTTCTTTGGTTTGCTGTTCTCATGCTACGTTCTCTACCGTGCGGGTATCTTGCCGCCAGTGGTGCGTGAAACGGCGAAAGTCACGAGCATGGTCTTCACCATTCTCATCGGCTCGCAGGTGTTGAACCTTGTGGTGATCTCCTTTGGCGGAGAGCACTATATCCAACAGTTCCTGCGCAGCTTTGACAATGAGCTGACGGTCTTCTTGATCGTGATGCTGGTGCTGTTCGTGCTGGGTTTCGTGCTCGACTTCCTAGAGATCATCTACATCGTGATCCCCATCGTTGGCCCCGTAATTTATGGCGGCACGTTTGATCCCAAGTGGGTGACGATCATGATCGCGGTGAACTTGCAAACGTCGTTCCTGACACCGCCCTTTGGCTTTGCGCTGTTCTACTTGCGCGGGGTTGCGCCGAAGGAAGTCACAACAGGCCACATCTACCGCGGTGTTGCACCCTTCGTATTGATCCAAGTTGCGGGTCTTGCGCTGCTGTGGATGTTCCCAGCGATCGTGACGATTGTACCGGATCTGATCCCGAATTAATCTGAACTGGATCTGCAAAAATGAATAAAGCGAGGCTCAGCGGCCTCGCTTTTTTTTTGTTGGTGAACGCCGATACTTGGTTACAGTTTATAGATCATAACAGCGCTTATCGGATTTTTGAAGACACTTGAACTCATTGAAAACGAGCTGCACTATCTGACGATGAGGAAAATTCTATCAGTATTGGTTTCTATCGTCTCCAGTTTCACAGGAGCTGCCGTGCAAGCGGTACAATTTTTGGCCCAGTCTGAATTCGAAAAAAGTCGATCTATTCAAGTGACAACAAGTCCACGCACTCTACAGCAATTGTATAGTCATGGCGTTTCAGAACACACAGAGCTTAAGCTTGAATATTTTTTCTTTACTAATCAAGAAGCAAAAGCCGCATCCCTAAATGAAGCATTGGTCAATTTAGGCTACCAAGGGTCGTATGGCCGCGCAATAAACGATAACAAGCTCTTTGTGATTACTGGGTGGACGCCGCCAATGAAAATGGAAGTTTCAACGGTCACCACTTGGACTGAATCTATGTGCGATCTCGGTTTTGAGTTTGACACTGAATTTGACGGCTGGGGTAAAAACCCTTCACAGTAGTCACGATCGTTGTCTTTCCCGTCCCAGCTGAACAACATAAAGCCCGCTATCTGATGTTCAGGATTTGTTACGAGACAAAAATCACGTCACAATTGCACAGCGCTCACTCAGGCACAGCCTTATACCCACCCGGCAATGAAATATTCGCAACCTGCTCAGCAATAGGAGCAGTAGACAAAGGGTGCAGCGTAGGTTCAAATTCCGCAGGGTCTTGCATGGGGTGCCATGTGCCATTCGAAAATACTTCAAGACCTGCGAAGCTTGCCTTGTAACCCATCTTTGGACTGCCCGGCACCCAATAGCCGAGGTAGACATAAGGCAGACCCGCGTTGCGCGCGATCTCGATATGATCGAGGATGATATGCGTCCCGAGCGATTGGCGCGGCGCATCGGGGGTGTAAAACGAATAGACCATGCTGAGACCGTCATCGAGCACATCTGTAAGGCACACGCCTTCCAGTGCGGAGCTATCTTGGTTGGTGTATTCAATGACGCGGCTGCGGATCGGCGTTTCCTCGATCATCGCAGCGAATTCGAACACATCCATATCGACCATACCGCCGGTAGCGTGGCGCGCTTCCAAGTAGGTTCGAAACAGCGCGTATTGCTCCTCCGTCGCCCAAGGGGAGGTCGCACGACGTTCCAGATGTGCATTGCGGCGCAACGTGCGTTTTTGACTTTTGCTTGGCGTAAAGCGCGCGACTTCTATGCGCGCAGACAAGCAGGCGGCACAATCGGCGCAGGTCGGACGGTAAAGCACATTTTGCGACCGTCTGAACCCTTGCTTTGAGAGCGAATTGTTCAGCGCTTCCGCGCCATCGCCTTGCAACGCTGTAAATAGCTTTCGTTCCATCCTGCCCTCAAGATAGGGGCAGGGCTGCGGTGCAGTGACATAGAACTGCGGAGCAACAGGAAGCGAGTGGCGCATGGGTGATGTGTATCCTTCACGCGCAGGCTAACACTCAATTTGCACGGGGGCCAAGCCCCCAATTCGTGAAACGTGCTCTGTCGCTTAGCGGCGATTAATCATCACAGATCCAAGCGCGAGATCTGTCAGGCTTTGCCCGCGCGCAGAACCCACCATCATCACGATAGAGACAACCTGTATCAGGATGAACGCGAGAGAGATCGAATATCCCAGAGTGTGCAAAAGGGCTTTTACGAAATCGAAACGCGCACCTTGTTCATCGCGTAGCTCGATCGACATGATCCGCATTCCCCAAGTTGCCGAAGATGCGGCAATCGTAAGGGTTCGATACGCGAACCCGATCAGCATAACGAGCATTGGAAAGAAGAAGATACCAATGAACGCTGTGAAAGGGATGACCAGAAGTGTCAGTACGACCGTGAACACCACATCAATGATCCAAGCGATCAAACGTTTACTTGGCACAGAGGCGTAAAACTGCGGTGCGCGCATGGGGTCGGGGTGATTGGCGAAGCTCTGGGTCATGATCCTACTATAATACTAAGTTTCTTTGGCGGGCCATCCTGATGAAAGGGTGGCCCACAGTTTGTTTTTTGAGGGCGCTTACGCGTCTTCTTTTTCGTCCGCTTTTGCAGCATCGGCTTTTCCGGCGCGATCGTCCATAAACTGGTCAAACTCTGCCTTGTCTTTTGCATCACGCAAGCGCTGCAAGAAATCCTCAAAGCTGTTTTGTTCATCTTCTAAGCGGCGCAGTGTATCTGCTTTGTACGCGTCAAAGGCAGTATTGCCAGAAGGGCGCATTGCAGAAAACCCGTGACGGGCAGAATTAGTACGGCAAGAACGGCTAAACATACGTTTGCTCCAGATCATGTAGAACAGAAGGGCAAGACCGACGGGCCAGACAAAGATGAAGCCAAGGACCATCGCTGCGATCCATGCGCCCTTACCTTTGTTATCGAGCCAGGCCTCGGACCGGGCGAACCAACCCTGTGGCTCATCTGAATAAATCGGTGCTTGGGCAAGGGCGGACATGATGTACTCCTGTTCGTTTGTTGCGTTAATGTGAGTGCCTTTCACATTGAATAAGATGGTTGCAAACGGTGCAGGTATAAGGCTTAATGTGAATGTTATTTACTTTAATCTAATTTATTTATTAAATTCAGATATTTGTGCTAAGGAATATTTTTGAATTTGTGCTTGTGGCGCGCTGAAAACATGCCTTGGCGTGCCGGCAGCGCCCCAAATTTCTGCGAATGTCATCAATTTTGGATCAAAAAACGCCCGGGGTGTTTTAAGATGCCCAAGGGGCGACACGCCACCAATTGCAAACCCTGTCTGAGTGCGGATCGCTGCGGCATCGGCCTTGCCCAGCGGTTCACCTGCAAGTTTTGCGGCTTTGTCAGGGTCGACCTGATTTCCACCAGCGGTCAGAAAAAGAATGCATTCGCCACTTGTCTCGCCAATAAAAAGGATGGATTTTACGATTTGATCCACCTCGCACCCAATTTCATCAGCCGCCATTTGCGCTGTTGTGGCTTGGCCGGTTTCGACAATTGTGTAGTCTAATCCATGAGCGAGAAGAGCTGCGCGCACGCGTTTTAAGGATTTGCTCATCTTGGGTCCTTCAACACAGGGTTGCAGTCGTTAAAGCGGATCATTTGCCCACTTGCAAATCAGTCAGTCGCGCGCCTTGATATAAACATGAGCGATTTTTCCAACATCACCCGCGTCCCAAGAGCATTTGAGCCTGACCTAGGACAAGATGCATTGAATGTGTTGCCAGCACTGGAGCGACAACAGGCCGAGTTGATCCATGGTGCCGCAGGGTGCAGCCCTTATTTGAAATCATTGATTTTAAAGGAAGCGGATTGGCTGCAAAGCGCACTTGATGGACCCGACAGTGCAGTCGCAAAACTGTTCGAAGACGTACCAAACTCGGATGCGAAAGCAATGCCCGTGACGCTACGGCAAGCGAAACGCAGGATTGCGTTGCTTACCGGGCTTGCGGACTTGGGCGGTGTCTGGAGCTTGGAAAAGGTCACGCAGGTCTTGACCCAGTTTGCGGATATAGCGGTCAATTCTGCATTGCGCACTTCTATCGCCGCAGAGATTGCGCGCGGCAAGCTTCCGGGTATGACGCAAGACAATATTGCCGATGCAGGGGGTATGACTGTGCTAGCCATGGGGAAAATGGGGGCGTTTGAATTAAATTATTCCTCTGATATTGACCTCATTTGTCTGTTTGATGAGACGCAGTTTGAACCTGGTGATTTTCACGATGCGCGCGCGTCGTTCGTGCGTGCGACACGACGTATGGCGGCGATGTTGAA
>JAHEGL010000030.1 GCA_024645145.1 Planktotalea sp. | reverse complement strand
GCGGTAGTCAGCCCAGAACTCGTAGTTGTAGAGGAACGTGTTCTTCGCGTTCTCAGGATCTGTTGGCATGTGTGGCGCCATCTCGATACCAAGATCGATGTGCTTACCAACCAACGGCGCGGAAGACGCGCGTGCAGGACCGTAAGAGATGTACTTGGACTGGTCCGCAAGACGCTGTGTGTCTGTTGCGAACTTAACGAAGTCCTTAACACGTGCCAAACGCTCATCAGAAAGACCTGCTGGGATGATCCAACCATCAAGGTCAAACACCTGAGCGTCCCAAAGCATTCCAACTGGCTGCTTCTGCTCTTCGATCAAGCTGAACAAACGACCGTTGTATGTGGAACCCATGACAACTTCGCCATCTGCGAGCAACTGAGGCGTATCCGCACCAGCAGACCACCAGATCACATCGTCTTTGATCGTGTCGAGCTTCGCAAGCGCGCGCTCTTGACCTTCAGCTGTTTCCAGAACGGAATAAACGTCGGCTTTTGCAACGCCGTCACAGATAAGAGCCCATTCCATGTTGTTGATTGGACGCTTCTCAAGCGAACGCTTGCCTGGATACGCTTCTGTATCGAAGACTGCGCAAACGCTTGTCGGCGCTGTGTCACCAACAAGGTCCGTACGGTAGCCCATTGTCGTTGAGTAAACGATCTGTGGGATAAAGCAGTCAGAGACGAGCAAATCGCCAAAGTCCTCGGATGCAGGTGTGCCGTCTGGCGCCGCTGCGAGGTCTTCGTCAACATTGATCTCCATCGCGAGGCCTTCGTCGCACAAACGGATCGCATCAGCCGCGACGACGTCTACGAGATCCCAAGTGATGTTGCCTGCTTCATTCATCGCACGCAACTTCGCAACTGCCTCAGCAGAGCTTTCGTCCCAAACAGCGGAAACGCCTTCGTTCATTGCGATGTAGGGCTCTACATATGCTTTTTGCTGGCTGTTTTGGTATGCACCACCCCAGCTAACGAGTGTCATGTCAGATGCCATATGGCCGTCTGCAAATGCCGTGCTTCCGACTGCAACAAGCGCAGAAGTAGCAAGTAGTGTACGTGTAAATGTCATTATAACATTCTCCCTAGTTACCCGTGTTGGATTTTTGAGGCTTCCGGTACGGGCCGAAATGGAAACCTCTTTAGGTATCGGGCTATGTGTGATGAAAAGCCCGATATTCGTTAAAATCAGTTACGCATCAAGCGCACGGCAGTCTTCTGCCATCCAACCGATTTCAATCTCGCTGCCGGGTTCAAGGCGAACCTGATCCGGCGCATTTCGTGATTTGATAACAAAATCATCTTGTCCTGCGACGCGCAAACGCGTGCGGAAAATATCACCCATATAGATGAACTCAAGAACCTCAGCTTTTAGCGTGTGCGCTTCAGCGCTCAGGCGCGATTTGTCGAACTCAACCCGCTCAGGGCGGATGGAAACGCGCGTGCGTTCACCGGCTTTGGTGACGTTCACAGGTTTGCAATCGATCAACCCGCCACCATCAAGCTGCACCAATGCGATGCCATTCTTGATTTCTTTGACAGTGCCCTCAAGCGTATTGTTTTCGCCAATAAATTGCGCAACGAAACTATTCTGCGGGCTTTCATAAAGCTCATCCGGCGGCGCAAGCTGTTGAATGCGACCATCCTCAAACACGGCCACGCGATCAGACATTGTCAACGCTTCTGTCTGGTCATGTGTGACGTAGACAACGGTAATGCCCAAGTCATCCGCAATGCGTTTAATCTCAAACTGCATGGTTTCGCGCAATTGCTTATCAAGCGCGCCAAGCGGCTCATCCATCAAGACCAGTTCAGCTTCGAACACCAGCGCACGTGCAAGTGCGATACGTTGTTGCTGACCACCAGAGAGTTGCGAAGGACGACGCCCTCCGAATGCGCCCATCTGGACCAGCTCAAGCACGTGCTTCACCTTCGCTTCGCGCTCTGTTTTGGGCATCTTGCGCACTTCCAAGGGAAAGCTCAGATTTTCAGCGATCGTCATATGCGGGAAGAGCGCATAGTTTTGGAATACCATGCCAATGCCGCGCTTGTGCGGTGGGATATTGTTGATCGGCCGCCCATCAAGGCGAATATCGCCATTGGTCGCCGTTTCAAAACCCGCGAGCATCATCAGGCAAGTCGTCTTGCCAGACCCCGATGGCCCAAGCATTGTCAGGAACTCGCCCTTGGGCAATGAGAGGTTAAGATCTTTCACGACGAGGTTCTCCCCATCGTAGCTTTTCTGAACACGGTCGAATTCTACGAACGCGCCGCCTTGGTCAGTTTCGGCCAAAAGAGGCTCCCTTGATACATTCAGCAGGTTGGCCCTGCGTTTCGCTTTAGAGAGTAAAACGCGCGGTGCGCATCAACGCAACCAGTTTGACTACCTGTTTCGTAATTTTGGTCCAAATCCGTTTTTTTTCGCTGCAAATTCCAGCAACCGAGGTTAAAAAAACTGCCAAACACAGCATTTGCGGAAAACTGGGAATGTATGACGTCGCTTGAGAATCAATTCAGCCCTCACGCATCAAAGCAGAAATGCCCATTCCGCCTCTTTCCCCCAAGATCGCGTAGCTCTCTGCATTTGGATGGTATCCGTCCTGCGCCATCGCCTCAGCAGTCAACGGCAAATCAAACGGCAAAAAGGCAACGCAATCCTCTTTACTCAAAGCTTGGGACAACACCCAGTCTAGCCGACATGCATGGCTGCCAAGAACCCAGCGCATCAACGGAGTTAATGCAGGAAACTCGCTTAACGGCGGGACACCGGGCACGACAATGGCACCGAACCCAAAGCGCGTGCGCAAAATCTCTCTTACAGCTTGATGACGACGTAGAAACACCCGTTTTGATCGCAGCCTAACCGCGTCATTCACCCCGAGCGCAATAAACGCGACATCGAACGCATCGCTGTTCACCGCTCTGTCAGCTTCCAACATCTCAAGCGTCGACTGACACGTAGCCCCCGTCTTTGCGATCAGTCGCCATGTCACGCTAAATTCCGGCGCAAGCGTTTTCACCAATTGCCCGCTTAGCGCTTCACTTTGGGTCTGCGCCCCCACGCCTGCCGCAGATGAAACGCCAACAATCAATAGCCGCAACTTAGGGCCTGAGCCGGTGTGACCCTCACGTGGGCCAGCGGCTTCGGACAACGAGAGCGCAGCACGTCTAACGCCAATCGATTGCCATAACAGGATTGGTAATAATACTGGCCGCAAAGCAACGTCCAAAGGTGGGAGCCAAGCCATGTTCAGTCCAATAGCAACGTTCAAACGCGATTAAGCTAACGCGACTCTGTCTTGAACGAAACGCATAGTTTCAGAGATAACTTTGGAAAACGTCGCAACCTGCGACACTACTCCGTCATTTCACGTTTACGGCGCGCACGAATAAGCGGACCGATACGAAGGCTTGTTCCCGTCTCGGTCCGTGTGCGCGTACGTAGGACCGGTGTATTTTCAGACGCGTTTCCTCGCCCTTCTCGCAAGACAATGTAAATGCCGCTGCCGATGATAATGACTGCGCCAAGCAGTGTCATCGCGTCCATTTGTTCACCAAATATTGTCAGACCAAAGAGACTGGCCCAAATGATCTGCGAATATTGCATCGGCGCGACGATAACTGCTTCGCCCGCTTTGTAAGCTTCAATCACCAAAGCCGATGCAATCAAGGCCATGATCGACATAACCGCGATCCCGCCCATATGCATTGGCTCCATCGGCACATAGACGAATGGCAAAACAGCCCCCATGACCACAAAGTTCGTCATCATTGGAAAGATCAGCAAAGCAACGCTGCGCTCGTCCTTACCAATCTTGCGTACGATGATGGACGCTAGGGCGCCGCCAATCGCGGCAATCAGGGCTGCCAGATGGCCCAGCGTCAATGGCTCTGCCCCCGGGCGCAAAACAACCAAAACGCCGCCCAATCCAACCAAAACAGCGATCCAGCGGCGCAAGCGTACGCGCTCACCCAAAATCGGGATTGAGAGGATTGTGATCAGCAAAGGCGCCGCAAACAAAAACGCATAAACCTGTGCAAGCGGGAGGACCGTAAACGCATAGAATGCTGAAATCGCTGTCGCCATCGTCGCCACAGTCCTAAGCGCCATCCACCAAGGGTGTCTAGGGCGCAGATTTCCCGAACTCGTATCACGGATCAGCATCAGTGTGACCCAAGGAAAGCCAAACAGGACCGAGAAAAAGACGATTTGTACCGGTGAATAAATCGCACCAAGGAACTTTACGATGATGTCGTGAGTCGAAAAGACCGCAAAAGCGAGCAGAGCGATCAAAGCCCCTTTTGTGTTGCTGCCCATTGGTCAGCTCCATCCTGTCATTGGCTTGTGTTACCGCAAACATCACATGATGGGATGCTAAGGCAAGCGTTTATACCTGCCTTAGCCAATATCTGTGGATAATCGCTTAAAGCGACGCGTCGAGCGCTGCCAAAATTGCGTCACCCATTTCAGTCGTGCTTACGGGTGTACCGTCGTTCGCCTGCATCAAGTCCGCCGTGCGCACACCATCCGCCAGAACCTTTTCAACAGCTGCTTCCAAGCGGTCCGCTTCAGCACCTTGATCAAAGCTATAGCGCAGCGCCATCGCGAAGCTGAGGATACAAGCAGATGGGTTTGCTTTGCCCTGACCTGTGATGTCTGGCGCAGAGCCGTGTACCGGCTCATAAAGCGCCTTTGGACGTCCATTTTCCATAGGAGCGCCGAGTGACGCAGATGGCAGCATACCAAGCGAGCCCGTCAACATCGCTGCGCAGTCGCTTAGGATATCGCCAAACAGGTTGTCGGTAAAAATGACATCAAACTGCTTGGGCGCACGGACCAGCTGCATCGCGCCATTGTCCGCATACATGTGGCTCAGCTCGACCTCCGGGTAGTCCTTGGACACCTCCGTTACAACTTCGCGCCACAGAATGCCGCTTTCCATCACATTGGCTTTCTCCATAGAGCAAAGCTTTTTGTTCCGGCGCATCGCCAATTCAAATGCGGAACGCGCGCCGCGTTCGATCTCTGCTTCAGTGTAGCGTTGTGTGTTGATGCCAACGCGCTGGTTGCCCTCTTCAAAGATGCCGCGCGGTTCGCCGAAATACACACCAGACGTCAATTCGCGCACGATCATGATGTCGAGGCCGGCAACCAGCTCAGTCTTGAGCGATGAAAAATCTGCGAGCGCATCAAAGCACTGGGCTGGACGCAGGTTGGAAAACAAGTCCATCTCTTTGCGCAAGCGCAGCAAGCCGCGCTCTGGCTTTACTGAAAAGTCCAAATCATCATACTTCGGGCCACCAACGGCGCCCAACAAAACCGCATCCGCCGCTTGCGCTCTGGCCATCGTGTCATCGTGCAGGGGCGTGCCATGTGCGTCATACGCCGCGCCGCCAACAAGATCTTCGCTGACGTCGAAATTCAGGCCGCGCTTGTCGCCATACCAGCCAATAATCCGCTGAACCTGCGCCATAACTTCGGGACCAATGCCGTCACCGGCCAAAATAAGGAGAGATGGGTTGCTCATTGCGCACTTCCTGAATGGGTTAAACTGTTGCGCATCGCCCTACCTATAAGGGGCCTTAGGGTCAAGCTTCCCCTCTTGCAAAGACTGCGCTGATCCCCTCTTCCAGCATGTCCCAAACCCTCTTGATCCGTGGCGTGCTGCGCATCACCTCAGGCGCGGCCAGCCAAATGGGAAGTGTGGGCAACTCAACCTCTGGCAAGACACGCTGGATCAACGGGTCAACATTGGCAAAGGACTGCTGAGTAAAACCCACGCCACAGCCAGCGCGCACAAGTTCCCAATATGTATTTTGATCATCGCAGCGCACATAAAAGAAATCCCGCGTTGCAGGCCAACCCAAATCTCGCATCCCAACAATAATGCGATCATCGCGATCATATCCGACGATTGTATGATTGAGTAGATCTTCAATCCGCTCAGGCGTACCATGCTTCGCAAGATACTTTTTAGCAGCGAAAATTCCCATTTCTACCGTTCCGATCTGCTTGGTGATGACATCAAGCTGCGTGCTACGATACATGTGCACAGCGATGTCTGCTTCACGAAACAACAAGTTTTCGCTTGAATCAGAAGGTACCAGCTCAATCTGAATATCGGGTTCAGTCTCTCTCATCTGCGCGATGATGTGCGGCAACACATGATGCGCCATAACTTCGCTTGCAGTGATGCGCACAGTGCCTTGGAGCTTATGATCCTGTCCCGCGGCACGTAAACGCAATTGGCCAAATGCAGCACGCATTGCGCACGCAGGCTCAAGCAAACTCTCACCTGTCTCAGTCAACTCCAAACCGCGCGCTTGGCGCTCAAACAAGCGCAGCCCAATCTGATCTTCAAGCTGTTTGATCTGTCGCCCCAAGGTTGGTTGGCTTTGCGACAGGTGCCGTGCAGCAGCAGACAGCGAACCCGTTTCAGCGACCGCCAAGAACGCCCGAATGAGCGACCAATCAAAATCATTGAGAGCTTTGTCCATTCAATTATGAATACATGATCTTTGTTTTTGGTAAATACTCAAAATATTGCGCATAGGTCATACAGTCTTCATCAACACATGGAGAATTACATGACACAGACAGTTTTAGTTCTTGGCCCGACAGGTCGCTTTGGCCGCAACGCTGCAACCGCTTTTGAAAATGCAGGTTGGCGAGTGCGTCGCTTTAATCGCAAGGCCGATAATCTGGAAACGGCAGCGCGCGGCGCGGATGTGATCGTGCAAGCATGGAACCCGGTTTATTCCAAATGGAATGCGCAAGTGCTCAAAATGCAGCCCGCCGTTCATAAAGCAGCGCTCACCAATGACGCGACAGTGATTATCCCGGGCAACGTTTACGTGTTTGGCGAACAAACTGCCGCCCCTTGGTCACCAAACACTCAACACCGCGCGGCCAACTTGCTGGGTGAAATCCGCATCAAGATGGAGCAAAGTTATCGCGATGCTGGGGTAAAAACGATTGCGCTGCGTGCTGGGGATTATTTGGACACTGAACCTTCCGGCAATTGGTTTGACAAGATTATGGCCCCAAGTCTGCGCAAAGGCGTGCTGACCTTTCCCGGCAAACCCAACATTAAGCGCGCTTATGCCTTCCTCCCTGACCTTGCACGTGCAGCAGTCCTGTTGGCTGAACAGCGCGACACGCTCAATTGCTTCGAGGACATTTGCTTTGAGGGCTACACGCTCACGGCGCAGCAAATGGCACACAGCATTGCCACTGCGCGGGGGCATGATGTGAAGGTCAAAGAAATGGCATGGTGGCCCTTG
>JAHEGL010000029.1 GCA_024645145.1 Planktotalea sp. | reverse complement strand
GAAACACGCAACTATGTTAAAGTGATCTGGGGTAGCTAAACGGCCGCCCCACTTTTCGTTGCTCTAGATATGCTCCTTCGCAAAGGCGAGGATTGGTTCGAGAACCTCGCGCTGAACATCTTCGCGTGCTCGCCCTGCATCTGCGCAGATGTTGTCTTCTCGGTCAGCAGTCCTGAGGCTCCAATGATAATCCAGCCTAACCAATTGCAAGCGTTGATCTCGCTGAAGTGCCAAGCTTCGCGCGCAGATACATAAAGTGCATTCGGCATTGTGGCCGCGATACGATCTGCGCGCACGCCTGCGGGGATCTCATCGCGAAGACCAAAGTTAATGATCAAAGATGGGTGTTCCATGTCACGCAGCGAGATTTCTGTCATTGCCTGTGGCAGCGCTGGATCGATTGCGATGGTCGCGCTGATGCGATCATCCCTAAAATCCGCCTCATAGCGCGCCGCGTCTAATGAGGTAAAATCAACGCCAGCGTCCTGATACCAACCGCAATCCAAAACACCGTTGAACTCTGTGCAATGGTCTATGAATTGGCCTTCGAAACCTGAGTACCTGCCATTGCCAGCGCGGTATACCCGCCAAAAGAAAAACCGCTGGCCACAACGCGTTGCATATCGGCGCTCATTCCAGTTGCGCCTGTTTCAAAGGCATCCAGAATTGCGCTTATATCCTTTGGACGCATCCAAGTTTGCACGGTCTGATGCGGATCACTGTCGCGCGAGGTGGTTCCATGATGGTTTACCCCAGCAACAATATACCTTTGTTCAGCCAAAGCCGTCGCCATCCAAGCAATCTGGGTCATGCGACCGCCCGAACCATGTGAAAACACGATCAATGGATGCGCCCCAGTTTACGGCAAGGCGTCGCGTTGCGCTTGAAACCCATACATCAGCGCATTTTGGGCAATCACATCCGCACTTCCGCGCGCACCTGCAGGATACCAAATATGCAAGTCCAGCGCGCGGTCGCGATGTTGTGTTTCCAAAGGCATCTGGGTGAAGCCCACAGATGTTTCGAGCGGCTCAGGTGCGGTCGTGCTAAACGCCCAACCCAAGCCTATCAGAGCTGCAGCGCCACATGTTGTGATTGAAAGGAGCTGTGTGATACGTCGTGTGATAGTCATTGTTTAGGTCTTTCCAATTTGAAGGTGATGTCCTCAAACTGGCCAAACCCACTTGAATTTGCGTCCTGAAACGGGTTTTGGGACGTAGCAAAACCGGTTTTTGTCCTTTTGGAGCGCGTTTAATGCTGCCAAGCCTTCCCCTTCCGATGTTCGGTGCCCTTTTGATGGGGTTTCTGGCCTTTCAGATGCTTGTGACACGGGAACGCTCGGTGCTGCTTGTTGCGCTGTTGGCGCTTTGTGCGGTGCAATCAGCTTTGATCGCGCTGGTTCAGCATTACGAAGTAAATGCGCTTTTGTTTTTCCAACCGATTGTTGCTTGTGTCATTCCGCCATTGGTGTGGATTACGATGCGGCGCTTGGGCAGTGCCGTAACATCGCGTTTGTGGCTTCACCTTTTGTAGGGTGGTGTCGCTGTGGTTGTTATGGTGATCCAACCGTATGCGCTCGATGCGCTGATCCCAGCTTTGTATTTGGGCTACGGCGGTGCAATTGTTTTACGCTCTTTGAAAGGAGCTGATGCGCTTGGGCAAGTGCGATTTGAGAGCGGAGAAGAGTCTGGTCGCATTCTGCGGTGGATTGGAATTGCATTGATTTGTTCGGCGTTGGTCGATTTGGCGATAGTTGCTGCGATCATCGCCGGTTTGGACGCATGGCGTGGTTGGATCATTGGGGCGGGTTCGACTGGCATGCTGTTGACGTTGAGTGCGCTAAGCCTGTCACGTGCTTTGGGTGATGTGCCTGAGCAAAACGCTTATACAGACGTGATCATTGGCACTTCTCAAGATGCGACGCCAGAGGATGCTGAAATCATTGAGCGTTTGGATAGATTGATGGAGGAGGGGCGCCTATATCTGGATCCGGACCTGACACTGACGCGCATTGCACGTAAGCTCGGTTTGCCCGCGAAAACGCTGTCATCAAGCATCAATCGCGTTACGGGCGAGAACGTTTCCCGCTACATTAATGCGCGTAGAATTACAGCCGCCTGTCTTGCTTTGGAACAAGGCGAGAACGTCACTGAAGCCATGTTAGGTTCTGGGTTTAACACCAAGTCGAATTTTAACCGCGAATTTCTGCGCATCACAGGAAAGACGCCACGAGAGTATCGAGTCTGAAAGAAGAGGAAGATGGGGGCTAGCCCCCATCTGCATGCGCAGATTCCCCCAGAGTTTTTTAGAAAAATTAAGCCTATTCTGCGGCGATTTTGATCACAGGTTCCATTTTTGCGAGTTTTTCATCACTCAGATGGCACTTCACTTGGTGATTGTCCTCAAGAATGCGCACTGGCGGCACTTCTTTTTCGCACAGACCGCCCGGGACTTGCGATTTCCATCCACAGCGCGTTTGGAACGGGCAACCAGATGGTGGGTTCATTGCAGATGGTATGTCACCCTCAAGTACAATGTGTTTTTTCTCAATGCTGGTATCTGCAATTGGAACCGCGGACAGCAGTGCTTCGGTGTAGGGGTGGTAAGGGGGTGAGAAGACTTGTTCCGTCGTACCAAGCTCAACAACATGGCCGAGGTACATGACCATCACGCGATCGCTTAGATAGCGCACAATGGAGAGGTCATGTGAGATGAACAGTAGTGTGGTCTTTTCATTGCGCTGGATCTCCATCAAAAGATCTGTCACCGCAGCCTGCACCGAAACATCCAGCGCTGAAACAGGCTCGTCCGCGACAACAATACGCGCACCACCAGAGAAAGCGCGCGCGATGCCGACGCGTTGTTTCTGACCACCAGAGAGCTGACGTGGCATCCGATCCGCAAACGCACGTGGCAATTTAACGAGGTCAAGCAGCTCTAACATGCGCTCGCGTCTTTCCGCTTCGCTGTTTCCGATCTTGAAAATCTCGAGCGCGCGGATAATTTGGCGGCCTACGGTCATCGACGGGTTCAACGTATCAAACGGGTTTTGGAAGACCATTTGAACATCAGCGACGGTCTTGGTTTCACGATCCGCAATTGGCGTGTTGCCGATGCTCTGATTGTCGAGCAGGATTTCACCATCCGTCGCTGTTTCGAGCCCCATCAGCACTTTGGCAAAGGTTGATTTACCGCAGCCAGATTCGCCCACAATTGCGAGTGTTTCGCTTTCACGCGCTTCAAAACTGAGGGTTTCGTTGGCTTTCACAACCTTTTTGTTGGAGCCACCAAAAAGCGCATTTGCGGACACTTCGTAGTATTTCTTAAGGTTGTCCATCTTCAGAACAACCTTACCAATTTCGCCCTTTTCTTTTTGCTCACCAAGCGTGATCGGGGCATTCCAATCAATTTCTGCGTGTTTTAAACAGCGCGTCGCGTGACGATCATTGCCAGCAACATTGACCATCGCGATTTCACTTTGATCACATCGTCCTGCCTCAAAATAATCGCAGCGCGGGCCAAAGTTACAGCCGTTCGGGCGTTCGTGGGGCAAGGGGAAGTTGCCGGGGATCGCAACAAGAGGACGCGCGTTCTTATCCGCACCGGGCAGTGGGATCGAGCGGAACAGCGCTTGAGTATAAGGGTGCTGCATTTCGTCAAAGACGTCCTCAATAGAGCCACGCTCGACGGCTTCACCGGAATACATAACGCAAATACGGTCACACGTTTCCAGAACCAGACCAAGGTTATGGGAAATGAAAAGCATCGATGTGCCATATTTTTTGCCAAGGTCGCGTACGAGTTCAACAATCGCCGCTTCAACCGTCACATCCAAAGCGGTCGTAGGTTCATCCAAAATCAGTAATGCGGGCTTGGACATCAACGCCATTGCAATAACGATACGTTGTTGTTGACCACCGGAGAGCTGATGGGGATAGCTGTTCAAGATACGGGCAGGGTCGGGGAGTTTGACGTCCGTGACCACTTGCAACGCGCGTTGTTGTGCTTCTTTCTCACTGATACCTTCGTGTATTATGGGAACTTCTATAAGCTGGCGACCGATCTTCATAGCAGGGTTCAAAGATGCCATGGGTTCTTGGTAGATCATTGCAATTTCATTGCCACGCACATCGCGCAACTCTTCTGCGCTCATCTCGGCGAGATCGCGACCTTTGAACTTGATGGAGCCACCGACGACTCGACCATTTTTGCCGAGATCTTGCATCACACCCAGCGCAACTGTGGATTTGCCACAACCCGATTCACCAACGAGTCCAACGGCTTCGCCAGGTTGAACCGTGACAGAGAAATCCATCACCGCTGGAATTTCACGCAAACGCGTAAAGAATGAAATAGAGAGCTTATCAATCTCTAGGATCGGTCCATCATAATCAAATTTAGACATTCTCAAGTCTCCCTTTGGTGCGGAAAAACAAACCCTTAGCTTCATTTTTCCAAATAAACTTTGGGGGTCGAGGGGGCTGGCCTCCCGTCCACCCTCTCAATCAATCACGCAAGCTTTCTTCGCGCAGGCCATCTGCTAAAAGGTTCAAGCCCAAGACCAACGACAGCAATGCTAAAGCAGGCGGCAAAGCAGGGTGCAGATAGATCGACAAAAGCTTGCGGCCCTCGTTAATCGTGCTACCCCAATCCGGGCTCTCTGGTGGTAGACCAAGACCAAAGAAACCAAGGGTTCCCAGCAAAATGGTCGTGTAGCCAATACGCAGGCAAAAATCGACGATTAGCGGGCCGCGTGCGTTTGGCAGGATCTCCCAAAGCATGATGTACCAAGCCCCTTCACCGCGTGTTTGTGCCGCTAACACATAATCGCGCTGCTTGATGTCCAAGGTCAGTCCGCGGACAATTCTGAACACGGTTGGTGAGTTCACAAAGACCACAGAGACGAAGACAACCAAGATACCTGCCGCAGGATCAAAGAAATCGACAGGGCCGAGAACATCAATCTTTGTGCCGGGCGCGTTGATTGTCACGATATACATGATCGTCAATGGGATGAGAAACGCACAGAGCCAGATCACATTCTTTTGCGGCTGTTGCTTGAGGCGCGTGTGGATCAGGATCGCGAAAAAGACGAGCGGGAAGAAGAACAAAACGATCGCCATATATTGCGGAAGACCCGTGTTCACGATTTCTGGTGTCACCAAGAGGTAGAACAACAAGATGACAGGAAAGGCGAGAACGAGGTTGGCCACGAAGGACAAAAGCGTGTCGAAACGACCGCCGTAGTACCCTGCAGGCAGACCCAAAGTGATGCCAACCATATAAGCGAACAATGTCGCCAAGGGCGCGATCAAGATCACGATGGTTGCACCGCTCATCACGCGGCTAAAGATATCGCGCGCGAGGTTATCACCCCCTAGAAGATAATACGCGTAATCGCCTTCTTCAGCGCCGCGCAGTGGTGTGCCGGGGCCTTTGTTCTTCATCCCGGAAACTTGGGACAAGGGGTCATGCGTCAAGATCAGGTCCATCGCGCCAAAAATGGCGACGAAAACCCAGAACATAACCAATGCAAACCCGATCATGCCGATCGTCGAGTCAAAGAGTTTGCCATAAAGTCCGAGACGACGCTTGTAGACGATAGACAGTGTGAATGTTGCAATCAGCGCGACCCAAACAGGGATCAACTGGGTGAACATGCCGGCGAAAATTGCGCCCCAAGAAAGCGGTTCCATATCCAGTATTCCTTAGCTGACGCTAATGCGTGGGTTGAGGTAAACATAGCCGATGTCTGAAATCAGCTGGGTGATCAAAACGACGATTACCGACACGACGGACACGCCGAGCAAGAGTTCGATGTCATTGTTGCCAGCGGCTTGTACAAGAACCCAGCCGAAGCCTTTGTAGTTGAACAAGGTCTCTACAATCACCACGCCGTTCAAAAGCCATGGGATTTGCAGCATGATCACTGTGAAAGGTGCGATAAGCGCGTTCCGCAATGCGTGTTTCACCACTATATTCGGAAAGCTCACACCTTTCAGGCGCGCCGTGCGAATGTATTGCGCTGTCATGACTTCCGCCATGGATGCGCGCGTCATGCGTGCGATGTAGCCCATGCCATACAGTGAGATCGTCAAGACGGGCAGGAAGAAGTTATTGAAGTTCGCGCTTTCCATTGCAGAGGTCGCGGTGCCTTTGAACAAGGTACGCCCTTCAATCCAATCCATGGACGCCAACCATTGATTAAGTGGCGACGCAGAGGCCGCGAAAATGGCAATGAAGATAACACCAGAGACGTATTCGGGCGTTGCGGTGGTTGCGATTGAAAGTGTCGAAAGGGAGCGGTCTGTGCGCGAGCCTTCGCGCATCCCTGCCAAAACACCAATCAGTAACGCCGATGGGATCATCAGAACCATCACCCAAAACATCAATTTGCCTGTCAGTGACAAACGGGTGGCTATGATGCTGGACACTTCATCTCTAAAGACTGTTGAAAAGCCCCAATCACCTTGGATCACGCCACAAAACCGCGGCGTATCTTCAATGGACACATCGGTTTCTAGGCATCGCCCATAGGTGCGGCCGTCATCTGTCTCAATAATCTTGGATGGCCAAACGCCCAGCCATTCGCCGTATTTAATCGGCAATGGTTGATCGTAACCGCGATTTGCGAGCCAGCGCTCAACCTGTTCATCGCTCATCCGCATCTCGCCTTGAGTTTTAGCAAGCTTTTCGAGGTTCGGATGTAGATTGGTCAGGAAAAAGACGATGAACGTCAGACAGATTGCCGTGAGGATCATGACCCCCAAACGGCGAAGAATAAACAGTCCCATGCGTGCCCCTGTTGATAAGGCTATGTAGATCGCGTTGTGATCCACGGGTTTGGCAAACCTTTTTGGTTTGTTCTTTGAAGATAGAAAAACCGCGCCCACAAGTGAGCGCGGTTTCTTTTAGGTAAGCTCGCTTATGCAGCAACGCCCCACTTATAAAGCTGGGATGCATATGCAACGTGCATGTCCATGCCGACAAATCCTGGACGGATGTGACGGAAGACAGAGCGCCAGTATGGTTGGATCGTTACGCCTTCTTCAATCACGATCGCTTGGATCTTCGCCATCACTTTACGGCGTGCATCTGCGTCAGCGATAGAGTTCGCTTGAGCCAAAAGCCCGTCAAACTCCTCGTTGGACCAAGCAAACTCGTTCCAAGCAACGCCAGACTTATACGCAAGCCCAAGAACCTGAGTACCCAACGGGCGGTGGTTCCAGTTTGTGGAGGAGAACGCGTACTTCGTCCAATCGTTCCAGAATGTAGAGCCCGGAAGGATT
>JAHEGL010000028.1 GCA_024645145.1 Planktotalea sp. | reverse complement strand
CGCGGACTTCGTCTTTGAACAATTCCCGCAACGGTTCGACCAGTTTCAAACCCATCTTTTCGGGCAAGCCACCTACATTGTGGTGCGATTTGATCGTGACGGACGGCCCACCAGAAAAGCTCACGCTTTCGATAACATCAGGGTAGAGCGTGCCTTGTGCAAGGAACTCGGCGCCGTCAATCTCGCCGGCGTATTTTTGAAACACATCGATAAACAAGCCACCGATGATTTTGCGCTTGGTTTCAGGATCATCTTGTCCATCCAAGGCACCGAGAAACAATTCTTGTTCTTCAGCATGGATAAACTGCATGTTGTAGTTGTCGCGGAACATCGCGACGACTTCGTCGGCTTCGCCTTTTCGCAACAGGCCATGATCAACAAACACACAGGTCAATTGGTCGCCAATCGCTTCGTGAATAAGAACAGCTGCAACAGAGCTATCAACGCCACCGGACAGACCACAGATCACTTTCTTGTCGCCAACCTGCGCGCGGATCGCTTCTATCGCTTGTTCGCGGTAGGCATCCATCGTCCAATCACCGCTAAATCCGGCGAGCTTCACAAAGTTTTCGTAAAGCTTCGCACCGTTTGGCGTGTGGTGTACTTCTGGATGGAACTGAACCGCATAAAAGTTGCGTGTTGAATCCGCTGTGATTGCGTATGGTGCATTCGGGGATGTTCCGTAGACTTCAAAGCCTGGCGCGAGCGCGGAGACGTGATCTCCATGGCTCATCCAGACTTGTTCTTTGCCATCTGCAAACCAGCCATCCAACAGCCCTAATGCGTTTTCAGGGGTTACGTAAGCGCGGCCGAATTCGGCGGTGCCGCCACCGCCAGAAATCTTACCGCCCTCAACTTTACCCCCAAGTTGCTGCATCATCACCTGTTGGCCGTAACAAATCCCCAAAACAGGGACGCCAAAGGTGAACACGCTCTCAGGTGCACGCGGTGATCCATCGCGTGTTACACTATCTGGGCCACCAGAAAGAATAACGGCTTTGGGCGCAAAATCGGTCAGAAACGCATCCGTCACATTCTGATAAGGGTGGATTTCGCAATAAACATTCAGCTCGCGCAGACGGCGCGCAATCAACTGCGTCACTTGGCTGCCAAAGTCGATGATAAGAAGGCGGTCGTGGGATATCTCTGTCATATCTTTGCTCTAGGGCAGGGCGCGGCGGAGGTCAATTCGCTCAAACACCTGCATAGAGGAAATGAACCTTGAGAAAGGTCGCTTTTTCACCCCAAGGGCCGCAAACCTGCGCTTTTCCCCCGCGCTTCGCGCATAAGAAGGGGCAACTTAGCGCATGAACTTTTATCGTGGGGATCAAGACTTATGGCCGAAGCAGCAGCACGTACTCGTAGAACCCGTGGAGGTGGTGGTGCAGCCCGCCGCGCAGAGCGCACATCCGTCAGCTTTGACACCGCAAAATACATTGAGCGTAACATCCCGAATTACGAAGTCCTCTCAGAGGCCGCTCTGGATGTGATTGAAGCAAATGCGGAGCAAATTCTTGAAGAGGTCGGTGTTAACTTTGTGAACAACCCTGCCGCGCTTGAGCGTTGGCGCGAAGCGGGTGCTATCATCGAAGGTGAGCGCGTGCGCATTCCAAAAGGTCTGGCGCGTGAGCTTTGCAAAACAGCACCGGCGAGTTTCACACAACATGCGCGCAACCCTGAGCGCAATGTTGTGATTGGTGGAAACACACTCGTATGTGCGCCGGTCTATGGCCCGCCCTTTGTGCGCGATGCCGCGGGTGGGCGTCGTTATGCGACAATGGATGATTTCCAAAAATTCGTGAAGCTTGGATATATGTCCAAATGGCTACACCATTCCGGCGGTACTGTGTGTGAGCCAACGGATGTTGCGGTTAACAAACGTCACCTTGATATGTTGCTCGCGCATATGACACTGAGCGACAAGCCGTTTATGGGGTCGGTCACCGACCCAAGCCGTGCGCAGGATAGCGTGGAGATGTGTGAAATTCTTTTCGGTAAAGACTTCGTTCAAGAAAACACCGTTATGACGTCGCTAATTAACATCAATTCACCGATGACATTCGATGATATTATGATGGGCGCTTTGGAAGTTTATGCGAAGAACAACCAAGCTTGCATCATTTCACCCTTCATCGTGGGCGGCGCGATGGCACCTGTTTCTGTCGCAGGAACGCTGACACAGGTTCTGGCTGAATTGCTTGTGGGTATCGCCTATAGCCAGTTGATCCGTCCGGGCGCGCCCGTGATTGCAGGCGCGTTCGTTACATCGATTGACATGAATTCAGGGGCGCCGACCTTTGGCACGCCTGAAGCAAGCCATATCCTTTACGGAGCCGGCCAGCTTGCGCGCCGTTTGGGGCTTCCGTTCCGCTCCGGTGGCGGGCTTTGCGGCTCTAAGTTGCCAGATGCACAAGCCGCTTATGAAACAGCGCATACGCATAACGCCGCGCTTATGGGCGGTGTGAACTTTATGCTTCACTCTTGCGGATGGCTTGAGGGCGGGCTGGTTTCATCATTCGAGAAATTTGTTGTGGATGCCGATCAGCTCGGTGTTCTTCACCATCTTGCCCGCGGTGTTGAAATTGATGAAAATGCGCAGGCGATGGATGCTATCCGCGAAGTTGGTCCTGGGGGTCACTACCTTGGCTGTGAACATACTCAAAACAACTTTAAAACGGCATTCTGGCGCACGGATGTCTTTGATTACAAACCTTTTGAGACGTGGCACGATGAAGGGGCACGCGATACGCAAACGCTCGCAAGTGCACGTGTTGAGCAAATGCTTGCAACCTATCAGCCGCCCGCACTTGATCCTGAGATCGCGGCGAGGCTTCATGCCTATGTAGAAGACAAAAAAGCCACTATGCCTGATGCGTTTGTTTAAAGACTAGCGCTTAAATCGAGTGTTTTCTCTGATGTTCAGCGATTAAAGCGATCAGAACTTCGGTATGACGCGCGGCGCTATAAGTAGCGTCGCGCGTTTTGCGTAGGGTGTTTTGATGGTTTTCGAGATCGAAGAGCTGGATCAATGTCGCACTCGCTTTGGTTGGAATAGCACCGCCCAAAATGCGTTTTAGATGGGTTTTACGACGATAGTCATTCTGCCCAAGGCGCGCAGCGCTTACCAAAAGTTTTGGGCGTTTGAGATTCGTAAGTTGAGTCATGAAATCAAGCATTGTTTGTCCCCTAAACAGCTCATTGGCTTTATCTAAACTTACTCAGCTTAAAGGAGTGTTGCATTTGAGATGCAAACTGCGTGCGCCATGTTCAGAATTGTTTATCAAATCGAAACAATACTTAATGAGCGGATAACTGTTAACGATTGGGTAACAATTTCAGCCGAAGTTGTGGATAATTCTTTGGATAACTTGCTTATAACAGGGTCAGAACACGTGTCAGATATGTCTTCGAATGCACAGAGAACCATACCAGCTTGGGTGCCTGAACCGGTTCAGCGCTACCTGACCCATACAAAAGTAGGTTTGCCCATTCGCGAAGTTGCGCGCAGGGCAGGGTGTCACGCGTCAACGGTTCTGCGCCAAATTCGCAAGATTGAAGTACGTCGTGACGATCCCCTTGTTGATCGCGCGCTGCACTCTTTAAGCTCCAGCTATTTCCACGGCACAGCCTCTTTTTGCGCCAAGGAGACTTCAAATATGAGTGATATTCCAAAGACCAAAAGCTTCAGCAATGACGCCGCGAGCAAGGATCAACAGACACTGCGTATATTGCGGCGTCTCTGTGAAGCGGGGTCGGTTTTAGCTGTTGCTGACAAGATGGATGCCGCCGTTGTCGTGCGTGAAAATCAAAATGGTGCAACAAATAAAACTGCATCTGTTTCGGCAGAGTTCGTAGCTGTTCTGGCGTTGAATGCCTGGGTGGAGTGCGCGAATCCGGGGCGTATTTCTCGGGATAAAATTACTGCAGCGGGGCGCGCGAAACTGGCCGAATTGTCTGAAGCATGAATGACGCAAAGTCTAAAGCAGGGTGGTCATTACGGTCAGAAGGCATCTGAGGACAGTCACACGCGCCGCGTGCGCTACAATATGGCTGAAAGTCCGGTCGCAGCCCTTGCACGGCGCAAAGACAAAAATGGCGCGCCATTTTTGGACGACACTTTAGTGACTGCCGCTTAACGTTTGCGCGAAGATTTTGAATTGGCACAAATGGGCCCACGCGTTGCACAAAATTGGGACAACTTCCTGACTGCGGGTGCCGATGTGAACAACTCCTCATCCGGCTCAACAGGAGGTGCGCCAAGTGCTGCACGCGAAAGGGTGGCCAAGGCGTTACGCAATCTCGGTCCCGGCCTTGGGGACGTGGCTTTGCGGTGCTGTTGCTATCCTGAAGGGCTGGAAAGCGCGGAAAAGCGAATGGGATGGTCTGCGCGCTCTGGCAAAATTGTGTTGCGCATTGCTTTGCTCCGTCTATGCCAGTTCTATGAGACGGAATTGGGAGATGTTTTGATTGGCTGAGGTTTTAAGCCTAAGAAGAACTGATACCGTCGCAAAGCTGCTATGCGTTCGATGGGCTGGCTGTCGCTGGAATATATGCTATGTCGCTGATATCGGTATTCCAGCGAGGTCACAGCCCATGCGCGATTTGAAAATCCCTGATCAGCGGCACCCTGAAAAGGCGCATCGCCCTGATAACGCGCAGCCAAAAAAGCCTGATTGGATTCGTGTGAAAGCGCCGACAGGTGCTGGATATCAACAAACCCGCGATATTTTGCGAGAAAATAAATTGGTCACGGTTTGCGAAGAAGCGGGCTGTCCGAATGTTGGCGAATGTTGGAACCAAGGTCATGCGACGATGATGATCATGGGCGACATCTGCACACGCGGTTGTACCTTTTGTAACATTGCTACGGGCAAGCCGGACGCGCTTGATGCATTTGAGCCGGGCAGGGTGGCACATGCTGTCGAAACGCTTGGGTTGAACCATGTGGTGATAACGTCAGTGGATCGCGATGATTTGGAAGACGGTGGTGCTGAGCACATTGCTCAAACCATTCGTGCCGTGCGCCACCGCGCACCGGACACAACAATTGAAGTTCTCACGCCCGATTTCTTAAAATGCCCTGTGAGCGCTGTTGAAGCTGTGGTCGAGGCACGTCCCGATGTTTTCAACCACAATCTTGAGACGGTGCCTGGCTTATATCCAAGCGTGCGCCCCGGGGCGCGATATTTTCATTCTTTGCGTTTGCTTCAGCAGGTGAAGGAAATGGACCCAACGATATTCACTAAGTCCGGAATTATGGTCGGCCTAGGCGAGGACAAGCAATCTGTGCAGCAAGTCATGGATGACATGCGTGCGGCGGATGTCGACTTTTTGACCATTGGCCAATATTTGCAACCAACGCCTAAACACCATGGCGTTGCGCGATTTGTGGACCCTGATGAGTTCAAAGCGTATGAAAAGGCTGCTTGGGGTAAGGGGTTTTTGATGGTCTCTGCCACGCCTTTGACCCGCTCGTCCTACCACGCGGGCGACGATTTCGCGCGTCTTCGCGATGCGCGTGCGGCGAAATTGGGCTGAACATAGCACATTTTTTAACTTAAAGTTGAAGACATCAACATAGCGTGATCTTATCGATCCAAACGTGCGTTTCTATGCACTTTGTTTTGTTAGGTTGGTGACGAATGGCCCTGTCCCAAGATGCTCTAAGCTTATCGGTTGAAAACAACTTGGCACGTTGGAACGTGGCTTTGCCCACGGGAATGCCGATTGTAATTACATATTTATTTATGACAACTTTGACGGCGTATGATGTGCGCACAACCACAGCTGTTACGCCCTATTCAGAGGTACAAAAACAAGGGGTGTGGGAGGCATTTGATGCCTGGGAAGAGGTGAGCGGTCTTACATTCCTAGAGCTTGACCGGGGCGGCGACATGCGCATTTCGATGATTGGAGAGGACGACATGGCCAATATCGGCGGTCGTCCTGCTGGTGGTTTTGCTTATCTTCCGTTTGCCACAGAGAATGGTGAAACAACCGAGGACGGTGAGGTCCTTGGTGCAATTTTCCAAGATAGCGTGGGGGGCGGATGTTTTTCTCAACGCTGATTATTATGCCAACGGTCCGAATAGCTTTGATTACGGTCGCAGTGGTTTTGAAACCATGCTGCACGAAATTGGGCATGCGCTTGGACTGGAGCACCCGTTCGATGGCGATTTCCTAATTAACCCTGCACGCGATAACACAGACGTTACGATCATGTCTTACACAGACGGCTCGAACCCGAGCGAGTTGGGGGCAGCGGATATAGAATTTATCCAGTTTCTTTATGGCAAACAATCGTTTGACATGGTTTACAATGAAGATATCGAGATGCTGAAAATATTTGGCACGTCGGCGTCAGAGTTTATTCATGGCTCCACACAAAGCGATTTTTTCACCACATCCGCTGGCTCAGATACGATCTTTGGCTCTGATGGTGACGATTTTGCGCTTTTCACACATAATTTGACCTTTGATGGTGGTAACGGCCAAGATTCGGCGATTGCGATCATGGGGAGCAATCTGTTGATATAATCTGGTAGTTTATATCAATTTGATCCACCGCAAAATGACGATTTGAGCATTGATGACTTCTTTATGGGTGGCTTTGGCGACGACGAATTGTCAGGCGGGCTGGGGAATGATGTTTTGCTTGGGTATCGACCATCGCAATTCTTGTCTGGCTCTGATTTTATTGAGGGCGGCAAGGGTGCCGACTTTTTGCAAGGCGGCGGTGGCGCGGATGTCTTTTATTTCGCTTCCTATGACTCGCTTACACGTGAATTCAACGACATCGGTACTGACGTCATAGGTTACGTCGATGAAAACACGCTCTATGCAGAACTAAATTCAAGTGCTCCGATGATCTCGAACTTGACTGCGAATGCGCGAAAAGACTTTGAGATCGGCGTTGATATCGTTCAGCTTGCAGGTATCCACTCAAGCACGCGCAGTTATATCGAAAACAATTTGAACTTTTATCTAACAGATACAGACGATGGTGTTGTTTTTGACAATTATGACGTCTCAATCTTGTTTGTTGATGTCACTGCTGCTGATCTCTTGGCGGTTTTCGTGAGCGACGTTTTTGAGTTCGTTTAAGCCCCTCCTTTTAAATTTCACGCGCGGAAGGCCGTTATAATGCTTGCCAATATATCTTTTAAAACAGGACTTTTCGGGCTGTGTGTTCTTTTAAGTGCTTGCGTCTCTAACCAAGAGGATACAACGACGTCAGGTTCAGAGAGCTCTGGTCCAAACACAGGTCAATGTCGAGCGTGTGACAGTAACT
>JAHEGL010000026.1:2182-7301 GCA_024645145.1 Planktotalea sp. | reverse complement strand
GAATCGCGCGGGTGGGAACGCGTTGGCCGACTTGATGTTGCAGGCAAAGGGTTTTGCACGGGTGCCTTGATCGCGCTCGATCTCGTCCTGACAGCAGCTCATTGCCTTTATGACCGCGATACTGGCGAACGCGTTGATCACGAAACGATGGAATTTTTAGCAGGGTGGCGCGATGGTCGTGCGTCCGCCTATCGCAATGTACGCCGCGCAGTGGTGCATCCTGATTATCTTTATGACGGCACGGCGACAACGGACCGTCTGCGCAACGACCTCGCTCTGATCGAGCTTGATCGCCCTATCCGCAACACGCAAGTTATCCCTTTTGAAACGGCAGAACGCCCTGCAAAAGGCGATAAGATCGGTGTTGTGTCTTACACCTTGGATCGATCCGAGGCGCCGTCTTTGCAAGAAATTTGCCACGTTATGGCGCGCCAAAAGGGTGTTCTTGTCATGTCCTGCGACGTAAATTTTGGTTCATCCGGTGCGCCTATTTTCACTATGGATGGCGACTCCGCCAAGATCGTTTCCGTCGTCTCTGCCAAAGCCGAAGTGAAGGGCATTCCCGTCTCACTTGGTACCGCGCTTGAAAGCCCCCTTGCGCGTTTGAGAGCAGAGCTCGCCGCAGGTCGCGGGCGTTTCAGCGTCACAGGATCGCAAGAAAGCCGCAACGCCGATGCGATTGAAGGACGCGCGATTTCTGGTGCGAAGTTTGTGAAGCCCTAAAAAATTTCGCGCCATATTCTCTTGAAAACGCAAAAGCCTTTCCCAAATCAATAACAACGCAGCGCCAATGATGGGCTGCGTGAACCGGTCTGTCCCAGATGGGAAGGCCACTAACATATTGTTATTGCTCAAGTGAGGATGACCCATGCGTACTTTTGATTTCGCACCGATGCACCGTGCATCTATTGGTTTTGACCAAATCGCAGACATGATGGACCGTGTTATGTCCAACGACGTCAGCGCGAACACATACCCCCCTTATAACATCGAAAAGACCTCCGATGACGACTACCGCATCTCTATTGCAGTCGCAGGTTTTAGCGACGCTGACCTTTCCGTTGAAGTGAAAGACGGCGCGCTTTTCGTATCTGCCCGCAAAGGCGAAGATACGACTGAACGGACGTATTTGCATCGCGGCATTGCGACCCGCGCGTTCGAGCGGCGCTTCCATTTGGCCGATCATGTGCGTGTCACAGGTGCCAGCCATGAGGACGGCATGCTCCACATCGAACTGACGCGCGAAGTGCCCGAGGCCCTGAAACCGCGCCAGATTGAAATTGCGCGTGCAAGTGCCGTGGAGAAAGACGTCGTAGAGGCAAAAGCCGTTAACTAATCCGGCTTAGCTTAAACGAGAAGGCCCGCGCCCCTCCCACGCGGGCCTTCTTCGCATCTATTGGCTTAAAGATGCGGCAAGGCGCATGAGTTGAATAGCTTCTGCGCGATAACCAAATGGGTCTCCCCCACGTGCACGGATCGCCGTGTCGATAGCATCCTCGTAAGACCAGGATCCAAGACGATCACTGCCGCGCAGCAGCTCACCAAACCCCGAAATGGCTGCTGCAAATTCGAGTTCGCGATCAGCGCGTAGCGTGACTGGTATCGCGCGCTCAACAAGCTGGTTATTCTGCGCACCCGGCGCTTTATAACGCAGTTTCAAATACCCAAGTTCATCGCTTGACCCGTCACTGGCATTCTCGCCATAGCGCAGGGCATCCGTTAACGTTTCATTGCCAACTGGTGTAATTTCATAAAGCGCGGTCACCTGATGACCGGCACCAATATCGCCCGCATCAACCTTATCATTGTTAAAATCTTCACGGCGCAGCGCACGCGTCTCATACCCGATCAAACGGTACTCTGCGACAGTTGCAGGGTTAAACTCCACCTGAATTTTCACATCGCTCGCAATAGGGAACAAAGCTCCCGTGAGCTGATCAACCAAAACTTTTTGCGCCTCCGGAAGACTATCAATGTAGCTCGCGTGACCATTGCCGTTTTGCGCCAGCGCTTGCATCGTCGCATCATCAAGATTGCCACGCCCAAAGCCAAGCACGGATAGAAACGTCCCGCTCTCGCGTTTGTTCGCAATGTAGTCCTTCAATGCGTCAACTGAGCTAAGCCCCACATTGAAATCACCATCCGTTGCAAGCAGAACACGGCTGATATCGCCCTCTTCCTGCATCTGTTGAGCAAGCGCATAGGCCTGTTGCAATCCAGCTTGCCCATTTGTGCCCCCGCCCGCTGCCAGACGATCCAGAGCATTCAAAATCACGTCACGCTCACTGGCCGCTGTCGGCTCTAGCACCTGCCCTGCACTGCCAGCATAGGCGACAATTGCGACCTGATCTTCCGCGCGTAGTTGTCCAAGCATCAAGCGCAAAGACTGCTTCAGAAGCGGCAGCTTGTCAGGTTGATTCATAGACCCCGATGTATCGATCAAGAATACCAAATTAAGCGGGGGGCGCGTGTCCACCGCTTGCATTTCACCTTGCAACGCGATGCGCAAAAGCTGGGTATTTTCGTTCCACGGTGTGGGCATGAGTGCCAGCGATGTCGCGAACGCCTCCCCCTCTGGGGCAGCATAATCATAAGGGAAATAGTTTATCGTTTCCTCGATCCGCACCGCCGCTTTGGGCGGCAACTGACCGTTTTCCAATGATGATCGCACGATCGAATAGCTCGCTGTATCCACATCAATCGAAAAAGTGGAAACGGGGTTTTCAAGCGTAACGTTCAACGTGTTTTCAGGCGCGTTTGAGAAGCTTTCAGTATTCGCTTCGGCCACGAACATCGGTGCATCTGCAATCAAACCAGCGGTTGGGGCCGCAGGAGCGCTGAGACGTGACTTCGCCCTGATGCTTGGCGCAGGCGCTGCAATTGGCGCGGCGTCTTGAACAAGGGCACCAACCACCATGTCAGATGCGATATCCGGGGAACTGCGGTCAATAGTGGCCTCTTCCATGATCAAAGCAGGTTCGGGCTGCAGCATTTGTGGCGCGCCATCGCGCATCACGGGGACGATCATCACCAAACCGAAAGCGGCTAAAGCTGTCGTCGCGGTCAAACCCGCCTTTGAAGAGAGAGCATCAAACATGAAACGAAGTCCTTTTACAAAACCGCCCTGCTGTGGGGCGTCTGTCTTAGGACGTGCATGGATTTGTGATCCTTGGAATTTGGCGAAATTATCTTTGGCCAATGCAATATGCGCCGCACGTTTTGCAACATCAGGCTTAGGCGTCACAACAGAGAACGCACTTTTGAGATCGTCCAGATCATCGCTCATTGATCGCTCTCCTTTATACGCTTCAAGTGCTTTTTAACTTCGCTCATGCGCCAACTGACGGTGCCTTCAGAAATCCCCAAGACTTCTCCCACCTCGCGATGATTCATGTCATCCATCACTAAAGCGACTGTGTCGCACAGATCGTCTGGCAAGGTGCCAATCGCTTGCATCAGCCAAGTCTGCGCGTCTGCTTGCTCTTTGTTGGCCTCGGTTCGTTGCACTTCCCAATCACCCCATCCTTGGCTCGCTTTGGCACGGGTTGCAGCACGGCGACGGCGGTCATGGGAGGCGTTGACTGCAACGCGGTAGAGCCACGTAGAAAAGCTGGAACCGCCCTCAAATTTAGCGAGTTTCGCGGGCAATGCGGCACAAATATCCTGGCACAAATCTTCTGCTTCAAACTGCGACCCCGTCAGACGGAAACACAGATCAAACAAACGATCATAGGAGCGCTCTAGCAGCGGCCATTCATATGCATCACGCTACTATGACGCGCCTGAGGGTCCAATCCTTGGAATTTTTATCAGCTCAATTTCGCGGGCAACGTATTAAACCCTCTGAAGCGGATGCGCCCCGCATGCGTAGCACCTTGAGCGATCTCATATTCGGGAAAGCGCTGAAGGAATTTACCGACCGCCACACGCCCTTCCATCCGCGCGAGTGTGAGGCCTACACAGGTATGTGCGCCCCCCGCAAAAGCGAGATGTTTGCTGGGCCGGCGATCCAGTTGAAGCGTATCAGGATGGTCAAACTGCAAAGGGTCGCGATTGGCGGCACCAATGCAAAGATGCAAATCAGTCCCTGCAGGGATGTGCGTACCATGAAGAGTCATTGGTTCTGTGGTAAGCCGATTGCCAAATTGGTTGGGGCTTTCCATGCGCAAGAATTCATCAACTGCAGTCGTGATGAGGTCTGGCTGCGCACACAACGCCGCACGCGCGTCGCGATCTGTATCGAGCAACATCAACGCGTTGCCAATCAGGTTTGTCGTCGTTTCATGACCCGCATTCAGAATGAAAATGCAGTTTTGATACAGCTCCACGGGGCTTAAACGCCCTTCTTGGGATTGAATAAGACGGGTCAGCACATCCGTTTCTGGATCACCCGGCGATGTGCGACGGTCCTCCACGATTTCGCGCAGAAAGTCGACGAAATCGAGCACCGCTTGATTGCCACGCGCTTCTTGCTCTGGCGTCAGCTGAGGTTCAAGCGCCCCCAGAATAGCCAACGACCAATCGCGCAAAGGCCCACGCTGGTCGCGCGGAATATCAAACAGGTTTCCTATAACTTCGATAGGAATAGCGCCTGCGAAGGACTCAATCAGATCGACCTCGGTTTGGCCTTGCAGCTCATCTAGAAGTCCGTCCACCAAAGTGATTAACCCCGGCTCCATCGACGCCAAAGCGCGCGGGTTCATCGCCCCAACCATAATTTTACGCACGCGCGTATGAAGCGGCGGATCATTAAAAACGAGCGACGTTGTATGATGCTCATATAAAGGAGCGGCAGTACCGTACTTCGGCGCAAACACCTTCTTTTTGTCAGAGATAAAGCGCGTCGTATCGCGGTAGATCATATCCAGATCAGCATGGCGCGAAACGATGAACGAGCCATCAGGTTGCGCGCACAGAGGTGCCTTATCACGCAGCAGCGCGTAATGGGGATACGGATCGCTATGAAAGCCGTTTGGCAAATCGATGAGCGTTAGGCTCATGCCTTTTTGATAGTGATTTGCGCGACGCCGAGCGTATCAAGCACTTTCGCCTCGATATCCTCTGCATTCAGCTTTGCGACAGCATACATATCGCGCGGGCTGGACTGGTCGATGAAGAT
>JAHEGL010000026.1:0-2172 GCA_024645145.1 Planktotalea sp. | reverse complement strand
ATAGAGCGATACTTGAGCCCCGTGTCGAACACACCTGCTTCTGCAAGTAGCTGCGCGACATGAGAGCCAAAGCCACCAACCGCCCCCTCTTCAATCGTGATCAATGCCTCATGCTCTTTTGCGAGTTGCAAGATGAGATCACGGTCCAAAGGTTTGGCAAAACGCGCATCTGCAATGCTCGGCGTAATGCCCTTCGCAGCGAGCGCGTCGCAGGCATCTTCCACCTCTTTCAAACGCGTACCAAAGGAAAGAATGGCAACGCCTTTACCCTCACGGATCATACGCCCTTTGCCGATTTCGAGCGGAATACCCTTTTCAGGCATTTCAACACCCACACCTTCCCCACGCGGGAAGCGGAAGGCGATAGGACCCTCATCATGCTCTACAGCTGTGGCAACCATGTGCACCAACTCTGCCTCATCAGCGGCGGCCATGACGGTGAAACCGGGCAAATTCGCAAGGTACGCGATATCGAATGCGCCCGCATGGGTCGCACCATCCGCACCAACAAGCCCTGCACGATCAATAGCGAAACGCACCGGCAAGCGTTGGATGGCAACGTCATGCACGACTTGATCATATCCGCGTTGAAGGAATGTAGAGTACATGGTGCAAAACGGTTTCATCCCACCCGCGGCAAGTGCCGCGGAAAAGGTCACGCCATGTTGCTCGGCAATTGCCACATCGAAACAACGGCTCGGATACCGCTCAGCGAATTGGGTCAGGCCTGTGCCATCTGGCATCGCAGCGGTCACAGCACAGATCTTGTCATCTATCGCCGCTTCTTTTAGCAGGCTTTCCGCGAAAACTTTTGTGTAACTGGGCGCATTGGAAGGAGATTTCTTCTGCTCACCTGTGAGCACGTCGAACTTTGCAGTTGCATGCCCTTTGTCGCGCGCTGCTTCGGCAGGCGCGTAACCTTTACCCTTCTTCGTCAGAACATGGATAAGGACAGGCCCTGTTGCCCGCGCATGCACAGTGCGCAGAACGGGCAAGAGTTGATCCATATCGTGGCCATCAATCGGACCTAGATAAGAAAAACCAAGCTGTTCAAAAAGTGTGCCGCCCACTGTCATACCCTTGAGCATGTCTTTTGCCCGTTTCGCGCCCTCACGGAAGGGTTCTGGCAAAAGACTTACAGCGCCCTTGGCAGCAGTCTTGAAATCTTGGAAAGGCTCTTCAGCATAAAGCCGGCTCAAGTAGGAAGAGAGCGCACCAACAGGTGGTGCGATGCTCATCTCGTTGTCATTCAGAATGACAAACATTCGCTTTTTCAAGTGACCCGCGTTATTCATCGCCTCGAAGGCCATGCCTGCGCTGATCGAACCATCACCAATTACTGCAACGGAATCACCCAAGCCACCGGGTGCTTCGCCCCCCAGATCGCGCGCCACCGCAAAGCCAAGGGCCGCTGAGATAGAGGTCGAACTATGCGCGGCACCAAACGGGTCATACACGCTTTCGGAGCGCTTGGTGAAACCGCTAAGCCCGTCTTTCATACGCAGCGTCCGAATGCGTTCACGACGTTCTGTCAGGATTTTATGGGGGTAACACTGGTGACCCACATCCCAGATAATTTTGTCCTTTGGCGTGCTGAACACCGCGTGAAGTGCGACTGTCAATTCCACCACACCCAAACCTGCGCCCAAGTGACCGCCTGTTTCTGACACTACTGAAATCGTTTCTGAGCGCAGCTCATGCGCGACGCGCGCCAGTTCCGTGTCGGAAAACTGCTTTAGATCACTGGGCCGGTCTACACGGTCCAAAAGCGGGGTGTTCGGGCGGTCAGACATGGCGAAGGTCCCTTTGACAGTGTCCTAAGAGCGGCGCTCAACGACGAAACGCGCGACGTCGCGCAAGTTGTCAGCGGCGCTCCCGTAGATAGATAGAGCATCGCAGGCCGATTCCACCAGAGTTTCAGCGCGGCGCTTCGCCCCATCTAGGCCCAGCAAAGACACAAACGTGGCTTTGCCTGCATCCGCATCCTTTTGCGCAGCCTTTCCAAGGGTCTCCGCGTCGCTGGTCACATCCAGAATGTCATCTGCAATTTGAAAGGCAAGGCCAAGCGCGTCACCGTAGGTTTTCAGCGCATCTGTGTCGGCTTTTGCAAGGATAGCACCTGCGGTAGCCGACCACGTGATAAGCGCACCGGTTTTACCGTTTTGCAATTCC
>JAHEGL010000022.1 GCA_024645145.1 Planktotalea sp. | reverse complement strand
GCCGAAATGACCCTTGATAGCGTGCTAGAGATGGACCATCTCGCACGTAAGAGCGCAGATGAGATCATCGCAGGGATTTAAGTCCCAATCGTAAAATAAAACGCGTGAGCAGCAAAAGGACGTAAACCACATGGATATTCTGGGGCTTTTGCCGCAATTTGGCAGTGTCATCTGGATACTTCTGGCATTTGTGCTGGCGCTTTCTGTGATTGTCGCGATCCACGAGTATGGTCACTACATCGTTGGGCGCTGGTCTGGCATTCATGCGGAAGTTTTCTCGCTCGGGTTCGGACCTGTCTTGTTCAGTCGTGTGGATAAACATGGCACCGTTTGGCAGTTTGCGGCACTTCCTTTTGGCGGCTACGTCAAGTTTATGGGCGATGCCAACGCCGCCAGCGCACCAGATGGTGAAGCCGTGCGTGAGCTAAATGATGCCGATAAGCGCCGCACGATGCCCGGTGCGCCGCTTTGGGCCCGTGCTGCTACTGTTGCGGCCGGTCCGATCTTTAATTTTGCCCTTTCTATCATCGTTTTCGCAGCAGTTTTAATGTGGCGCGGTGAAGAGGCTGATCCGCTTGCTGTCGGCGCACTTCGCGAGATGCCAGCAGTGCAGGAGCTGCAAGTCGGTGATCAATTACTTGCGATTGATGGTATCCCAGTCCCTAGTTTTGAGGATGGCGCAGGGTTCAACGCGCTTGAACAAGCTATCAGCAAGACTGCTTCTGTCACCTACACTGTAGGTCGTGCTGGCGCAGAGCTAGACGTGATGGGCCCATATCCTTATCCCGCTTTGGTGACGAGCGTGATGCCGCAATCTGCGGCGTTAAGCGCGGGTTTGAGGGTCGATGATGTGATCACCGCAATCGATGGTGCACCTGTTTTTGCCTTCTCACAACTCAAAGAGGCCGTTGAAACAGGCGAGGGTGCTCCGCTGCTCTTGGACCTTTGGAATAAGGGCGAGACACGTCAAGTCTCGCTGGCCCCCAAGCGCGTGGATGAGCCGCAAGCGGATGGCAAATTCGTCACACAATGGCGCATTGGTGTGGCTGGCGGTTTTTTCTTTGAACCAGCGACCGAGCCAACAAGCCCGCTCACAGCACTCAAGAATGGCGCATTGCAAACCCAGCGCGTGATCGAGGGATCGTTGTCAGGCATGTATCACATGGTGACAGGGGACATCAGTTCTTGTAACTTGTCTGGCCCAATTGGGATCGCGCAAACGTCCGGTGCAATGGCGAGCCAAGGCGCAATGAGTTTCATTTGGTTTATCGCGGTTCTATCAACAGCGGTTGGTCTTTTGAACCTTTTCCCCGTTCCAGTGCTTGATGGCGGACATCTTGTATTCTTCGCTTATGAGGCGGTGACGGGAAAGCCACCAAGTGACAAAGTCCTGCGCGTATTTATGTCGATTGGTTTGATGGTCATCCTGTCGCTCATGCTGTTTGCCTTGGGGAATGACTTGTTCTGCCCGTAGGACACTAAACAAGCTGCTTTCTGCCCAATTTTCGCCATATTTGTCGAATATTTATCAAGTAGAGCAAAAAAACCGGCGCAAAAGCGTTCTGAAAACGAGTGATGACATGCAACTAATCCATTCTGGTACACGTAGTCTTGGCTTCTTGCTGTCGCTTAATTGGGACCGTTTTTTGTATTTCGGTATGCTCGCACTTTGTCTCGCGCTTTCGGCCTATGTCGCGTCAGTGAGCTTTGCTAACCCCTTCATCTTGTAGAACCGTCTAGGCGCTAACTGTTTCGAGTGTTTGCGAAAATTAGCCTATGTGCTTTTGACAACATCGACCAATAGAGCTACTCAGAGCGTATCTGGGATGTCGGTTGGATCGGTATAATGATCAATATAAAAGCAAGTGGTGAAAAACGCCGCGCAATGCGAGCACGTAAAGTAAATGCCCTTCGGTCTGGTATCGCGACGATTGCCTTAGGGTTTTCAGTAGCTTACGTCGCTTTGCCCAGCGTCGCTGAGGCGCAGCAATTTCGGTTTAACTCTGTTTCTATCGAAGGCAACCAGCGCATCGAACCATCGACTATTCTGTCATATGCGGGAATCGCTCGCGGTCAGAGCGTTTCTGGCTCGGATCTGAACGGCGCGTTTCAGCGTTTGCAGGAAAGCGGTCTGTTCGAAAGCGTAGACATCGAACCACAGGGCAGCCGTCTTGTGATCAAAGTAACAGAATACCCAACGATCAACCGGATCAATTTTGAAGGCAATCGCCGTCTGAAGGACGACGACTTGGCAACTGTCGTGCAAAGCCAAGCGCGCCGCGTGTTTAATCCGAGCACCGCAGAGCGTGACGCCGCAGAGATCGCAACAGCGTATTCCCAACAGGGGCGTCTTACCGCGACTGTCAGTCCACGTATTATTCGCCGCTCTGACAACCGCGTTGATCTGGTGTTTGAAATTTATGAGGGCGGTCTAACAGAAATCGAACGTCTCGGTTTTGTTGGCAACCAAGTGTATTCTGACCGCCGTTTGCGCCGTGTTTTGGATACCAAGCAAGCTGGCTTGCTGCGCGCATTTGTAAAGCGCGATACATTTGCCGAAGACCGAATTGAGTTCGACAAGCAAGTTTTGCGCGATTTCTATCTGAGCCGTGGCTACGTAGATTTTCGAACAACAAGTGTGAACGCGGAACTGGCGCGTGAACGTGACGGTTTCTTCGTGACGTTCAACGTACAAGAAGGCCAACAATTTAAATTCGGCGAAATTACAACAGTTTCCGAAATTGCCAATGCTGATGAGGCAGAGTTCCAAGCTGCGCTAAAGATTCGTCCCGGCGTTGTGTATTCGCCATCGCTGGTGGAAAACTCCATTGCGCGTCTTGAACGTCTGGCGATTAAACTTGGACTTGATTTCGTACGAGTTGAGCCGCGCGTGACGCGAAATGATCGCGATTTGACCTTGGATGTTGAGTTTGCATTGGTCCGTGGTCCGCGCGTCTTTGTCGAGCGTATCGACATTGAGGGTAACGCGACAACGCTTGACCGTGTTGTGCGCAACCAATTCAAAATTGTCGAAGGTGATCCGTTTAACCCACGTGAAATCCGCGAAAGCGCGGAACGCGTGCGTGCCCTTGGCTTCTTCGGTCAAGCAGATGTTGAAGCGCGCGAAGGCTCTGCACCGGATCAAGTTGTCATTGACGTGGATGTGGAAGAAACCTCCACCGGCTCGCTGAGCTTTGGTGGTACGTATTCCAGTGCCACGGGTCCCGGTGCTTTGATCAAATATAATGAAAGCAATTTCTTGGGACGCGGTCAGCAATTGGGCCTGAGCGCGGCCACGGGCGTCGATAATCGCGAGTATTCACTAACCTTTGGCGAACCCGCATTCTTGGGTCGTGATCTGCGTTTTGGGTTTGTCCTGAACTATATCGAGACAGACAATCTGAACGCGACCTACGATACCAACCTTGGTAAGTTCCAACCTTCGTTCAACTTTCCGGTGTCTGAAAATGGCCGAATGGAATTGCGCTACACGCTCGATCTGACTGAAATGACGGACCTCTTGGCAAATGCCGGCGCTTTGATTGCCAACGAAGTCGCGCGTGGGATCGAGTATTCCAATTCGATTGGCTACAGCTATAGCTTTGATACCCGCCGCACGGGTTTGAACCCGAATGCGGGCGTTTTGCTTGAGTTTGGCCAAGATTTTGGCGTTTTGGATCAAAGCAATCGCTTTGTAAAAACCACTGCGAAGGCCATTGCTCAGACAAAAGTCTCGAGCGAAGAAGTGACCTTGCGCGCGACGCTAGAAGGTGGGGCGATCAACTTCCTCAGTGGTTCTGGTCGCTCGACGGAACGCTTCTTTATGGGCTCTTCTATTATGCGCGGCTTTGAGCCGAGCGGTATTGGCCCACGTGAAGTGACGGGCAATGTGGATGATGCGCTTGGTGGTAATATGTTTGCAGTGGCGCGTTTCGAAGCGGAATTCCCACTTGGATTGCCGGAAGAGTACGGTATTTCAGGCGGTGTTTTCTATGACGTAGGCTCGCTCTGGTCGCTTGATCAGACAAATGCGAATGTCATTAATGAAGGCTTTGCCGCACGTCAGGTGGTGGGTGCATCATTGTTCTGGGAAACGCCGATCGGTCCTTTGCGCTTTAACTTTACCAAAGCGCTCTCCAAGGAATTTGGCGACAGGGAGCAAACCTTTGACCTTACGATCTCAACAAAGTTCTAAAAGACGCGGCAACACTGGATTTTGCTCGTCTATTTTGATGTTATTTGCAGTTGCGCTGACGGCCCCGAGTGGGGCGTCAGCGCAACTCAACTCGTTCTCCTTACCCGAAATTCCAGTTCTAACTATTCAACGTGAGCGTCTGTATTCGGAAACGCAGTTTGGCCAAAGCCTCTCTCGCGAGATTGCGGAACGTGGGCGTCGGCTCGCGGCCGAAAACCGGCGCATTGAGCAAGAGCTCGCTGTAGAAGAGGGCGAGCTAACAGATATACGCGAAACAATGACCCCTGAAGAGTTTCGCGACCTCGCTGATGCGTTTGACGTCAAAGTCACGGGCGCGCGTAACGAACAAGATCAAAAAATCCAGACCCTGACACAACTTTCAGAGCAAGCTGAGCGGCGGTTTTTGTTTACAATCGCTCCGTATATGCAGCGTTTGATGATAGAAAAGGGGGCCAGTGTTATTCTTGATCGTCGCGCTGTGTTTGTCAGTGCTGATGCGTCTGATGTAACACTTCAAGCCATTGCACGCATCGATGAAGGGCTGGGTGAAGGTATACCGCTAGAGGAATTGCTCGCACCTGTTGAAGATAGCACACCAGAGGCTGAACCTTTACCTGAGCCGATGCCAGAGCCCTTACCTGAGCCGATGCCAGAGCCCTTACCGGTGCCTGATCCGAGCCAAGAACAAGTCCCTGCGGACAACTAACAGACCTGCTGGCACCTTGCCCCGCTTTCGCGCAGTTGCTAGGACGAAGGGGACACCAAACTAAACCATAAGGGCCTTTTCATGAGCGATCTTCTCAGTGCTGACATCCAACTGATCCAACGCATCTTGCCGCATCGCTATCCGTTCTTGTTGGTGGATAAAGTTCAAGACATTGATGGTACGAAAACGGCGGTTGGCATCAAGAATGTCACGATGAATGAACCACACTTCCAAGGTCATTTCCCAGGTTTGCCAATCATGCCGGGCGTTACGATCGTTGAAGCGATGGCGCAGACTGCTGCGGTCATGGTGGGCACGGCGCTCGATATGGCTGATAAAGAGATGAAGGTCTATTTTATGGCCATCGACAAATGCAAATTCCGCCGCAAAGTTGGCCCAGGTGATGTTCTCAAAATGGATTTGACGACTGTGCGTGGCAAACCAGGCGGTAAGGTCTGGAAGTTTTCCGGCGTCGCAAGCGTAGATGGTGAAATGGCGGCTGAAGCAGAGTTCACAGCAATGATGGACTTGCCTGCATGAGCATTCACCCCAGCGCAGACATTCACGCCAGTGCTGTGATTGAAGATGGCGCAGTCATCGGCGAAGGCTGCGTGATTGGCGCATTCTGTTTTGTGGGCGCTGACGTAAAGATGGGCGCGCGATGCGTGTTGATGAGCCATGCGATCATCAAAGGCCAAACAAAGCTTGGCGATGAGAGCACCGTGTTTTCCTTTGCTGTCGTGGGAGAGATCCCGCAGGACAAGAAATTTGGGGGTGAGATCACGCGTCTCGAAATTGGTGCGCGCAACCGCATTCGTGAGCATGTTACTGTGAATACAGGCACTCAAGGCGGCGGTGGTTTGACCAAGATTGGCGATGATTGTTTGTTGATGGCAGGCTGTCACATCGCCCATGATGTTATTTTGGCCAACAATGTGATTGTCGTGAATAGCGCCGCTGTTGCGGGTCACTGCATCATCGAGGATGATGTGATTATTGGCGGACTTGCGGGAATTCATCAATTTGTGCGTATCGGTAAAGGCGCGATTATTGGCGCTGTTACGATGGTGACGAATGATGTGATCCCTTACGGTCTTGTTCAAGCGCCGCGTGGTCAGCTTGATGGGCTGAACTTGGTTGGCCTGAAACGTCGCGGTGTAGAACGGCAAGACATTATGGCACTTCGCGCAGCCTTTCAAATGATGGCGCAAGGCGATGGAACCTTTCAAGATCGCGTAAAGCGCATGGGCGGTGACAGCGACAGCCAATACGTGCATCACATAGTTGAATTTGTGACCGGCGCTACGGATCGTTCTTTCCTCACTCCGGGTGGGTGATATGGCGCGGCTGGCCATTCTTTCCGGCTCTGGTGGTTTACCTTTAAGGCTCGCGCAGAAGCGTCCTGACGCGGTTCAAATCAGCTTTTCAGGCGTGGCGCATGATTTGGTGAAAGCCCCTCAAGAGTTTGCTTTCGAGAAAATGGGCGCGTTGTTCGACGCTCTCAAGAAGCAAGATGTGAACGAGGTTGTGATGGCAGGAGCCATGTCGCGCCCACCGCTCGATCCTCATGCATTTGATGATGTGATGACGGCCCTTGCACCGCGCTTGATCGCCGCGATGCAAGGGGGGGATGATGCTTTGTTGCGCTTGGTTATTGAGATTTTTGAAGAGCAAGGCTTTGCTGTGCGCGGCGCGCATGAGATTGACCCTAGTCTGACAGCGACTGCAGGTTTACTCGCAGGGCCATCCCTTAGCCAAACGGCAAAGACGGATGCATATCGTGGAATCGACATTTTGAATGCGCTTGCGCCATTGGATGTCGGGCAGGGCGTCGTTGTGGAACATGGCCTTTGTCTTGGGATTGAAACGCTTCAAGGTACTGATGCTTTGCTCGATTTTGTGGGTCGAACTGCGAAACATTTGCGCAAGACCGGTGGCGTGTTTGTCAAAGCGCCCAAAAAGGGACAGGACCTGCGTGTGGATATGCCAACAATTGGCCCTGAAACTGTAAAGGCGGCGCAAGCTGCTAATGTGTCAGCCATTGTTTTATCTGCTGGCAATGTGATTGTGCTGGAAAAAGAAGAAACACTCCGGATCGCTGACGCTGCTGGTCTCACTCTGTTTGCGCAGGACTTTTAGGAAATGCGCGTGTTTATCATTGCAGGTGAACCATCAGGTGACAAACTTGGCGCGGCTTTGATGGAAGGTTTGCAAACCCTTGTACCAGAGGTTGAGTTTGATGGTATCGGCGGCGCGCGCATGAGCGAGGCAGGGTTAAAAAGCCGCTTCCCGATGGAAGAGATTTCGATCATGGGGATCTCTGAGATCCTGTCGCAGTACCGCCATTTGAAAACGCGCATTGCACAAACGGCAGATCAAGTTGTGCAGACCCTGCCGGACGTCTTAATTACGATTGACCTGCCGGAATTTTCTTTGCGTGTCGCCAAA
>JAHEGL010000018.1 GCA_024645145.1 Planktotalea sp. | reverse complement strand
GGTATTACGATGTCATTAAAAAATTGGACTTTTTGGTCGTAGTTGCGGCAAACACCGTTTTGGCACTGCCCACTTTTGCGCAAACCCAAGGTGTGTCACCGTCTGTCACTGTGATCGGTTCCGCACAAATTAGTGCGCCACCGGATAAAGCCGTCATTACCCTTGGCGCGCGTCACACCGGTAAAAGTGCCGCGGACGCGTTGGCTCAAACGAGTGATGCGGTCGCAGCGATTCTCTCTCGGATGGAGGAAATGGGCGTCGAAAAGCGCGATATGCGAACATCTTCGCTCAACCTAAATCCGGTTTGGCGTCAAGGTCAGCGCTACGATGATGCGGGCATGTCGCTAGCGCCAGTAGGTTTCGAAGCCTCCAATACGGTCACTGTCACATTGCTCGATTTAAACAGTTTGGGCGCAGTGCTCGACCGAGTTGCGCGTGATGGGGCGAACTCGTTTTCGGGGTTCCGGTTTGGCTTGATAGATCCGCAACCTGTGCAAGATCGTGCGCGTGAGGCTGCGGTTCAGGATGCGCGGCGCAAAGCAGAGCTTTATGCGTTGGCGGCGGGTGTTTCGCTTGGCGATGTGTTGCTCATTACCGAGGAACTTGGAGGGGGCGGCAGTGGCTTCCCGCCACCCGTCATGGAAATGTCGGCATCACGTTCAGGTGCGGTCCCCATCGCACAGGGCGAAGTGTCACAAAGCGCGCGCGTAAAAATCATCTTCCAATTAAAGCAATAGGCAAGCAAAAGGCCCGAAGGTGTGCTTCGAGCCTTTTGAGATGTTTAAGACTAAGTGGCTTACGCTGATACGGTTTTGATCGCTTGATCCAAGTCAGCGATCAAGTCCTCTGCATTTTCAATACCGATAGAAATACGCACCACATTTGGACCCGCGCCCGCCGCTTCTTGCTGCTCTGGAGAAAGTTGGCGGTGTGTCGTCGAAGCCGAGTGGATCACGAGAGACCGCGTATCGCCCAGGTTTGCCACATGAGAGAAAATCTCAAGGCTGTTCACCAGCTTGATACATCCTTCATAGCCCGCCTTCAGCGCGAATGTGAACAAACCGCCGGCTCCTTTCGGACAGATCTTTTCAACCCGATGATTGTAAGGCGAAGACTCCAAGCCAGCGTATGTAACATACTCAACATGCTCGTTTTTCTCGAGCCAGCTGGCCACGGCTTGTGCGTTTTCTACATGGCGCTGCATCCGCAAGGATAGCGTTTCGACACCCATTAACGTGTAATGTGCTGCTTGTGGGTTCATCGTCATACCAAGGTCTCGCAGGCCAATTGCGATGCCGTGGAAAGTGTAGGCCAGCGGGCCGAATGTCTCTGCGAACTTCAAGCCATGATAAGCGGGTTCTGGCGCGCTCAGGGACGGGAATTTGTCGGATGCAGTCCAGTCAAACTTGCCGCTATCCACGACACAGCCACCCGTGACCGTACCATTGCCTGTGAGGTATTTCGTGGTGGAGTGTACAACCAACGTCGCGCCGTGCTCGATCGGGCGGCATAGGTAGGGCGTTGCGGATGTGTTATCCACGATCAATGGGATGCCAACCGCGTCTGAAATCGCAGAAATCGCATCAAGGTCGGTGATATAACCGCCGGGGTTTGCGATCGCTTCACAGAAGACTGCGCGCGTGTTGTCATCAATCGCTGCTTTCACCGCGTCTTCATCGTCAAAATCAACGAATTTCGCTTCCCAACCAAAGCGTTTAATCGTTTGGCTGAATTGCGTGATCGTACCACCATAGAGGCGTGTGGAGGCGACAACATTCATGCCCGGCTGCATCAGCGGAAAGAGCGCCATGATCTGTGCTGCGTGACCGGAAGAACAGCAAACTGCGCCAACGCCACCTTCCAACGTGGCAATGCGTTCTTGCAAAACTGCGACAGTTGGGTTCGTCAAACGCGAGTAAATGTAGCCCACTTCTTGCAAGTTAAACAGCGCTGCGGCGTGCTCTGCATCGCGAAAAACATAGGCTGTTGTTTGATAGATGGGCGTGTTGCGGGCCCCCGTTGCAGGATCAGGGCGTGCGCCTGCATGGATTTGCAGTGTGTCAAAACCGTAGCTTGGTCCGTCAGTCATGGGAATTCCTCGCGTTGTGAATAAGAGTTGAGGAAGGGTTTAGGCCAATGTTGCGGGCCTCACAACCAAGCGGCATAAATTCAGAACATGCGTTCGCAAATAGATGGGCAAAGGAAACAAGCGTTTTAAAGCGTTAGCGCATCCAAAAACCGGCTTTCTTGATACGATTGCGGATGGCTTGTTCTTTGCGCGGAAGATCGTCTTGATCAAACAGATCGCGCGATTTGCGCCCGCGTCCTTGGCAAATCAATTCCGGCGGCGCGTCGTCGCGGATGGCTTTGGCATATTCCAAGAAACGCGCGCCAAATTTTTGTGGGCATTTGTAAAAGAAATATCCGGCGTTGTAATAGGGATAACGGCGCCAATACTCGTCTGGATGGTTGAGATCGAGCGCGCTGTCAAAATCTAGATCGAACTTATCATAGAGTGATTTCCAAGTTGCGCCGTAACCCGGGCCGTATAGTTCTAATTGTGGCCATGTGTTCTCTCACCTGAGCGACGCAGAGGGGCGCGAAAAATCAAACGGTACGTCAGTAAGATCGCCTGTGATCAGCGTGTCTGTGTCAAAGAAAACAAAAGTTCTCGCCTTTGGGCATCGCGGCAAGCGCTTCTTTTCAATTGACGAATACGGACCATTCTCTGTGAAAAAACGGCGTGGAAAGAAGCTTATTCCACCTGGGGAAACCTTTACAGTACCACAATTTCAAAAATCGAAAGGTGTACTGATAATGACGGCGGCTTTGGAACTTTCGACAAACCAAGTTACCCACTTTTACTCTAAGAAAAAGAACACAGACGAGATGATTAAGTTGCTTGATATTTTCAAAACGGAATATCGACACCTTGATCGAATTTTCCTGTCTTGGGATGCAGCTTCATGGCACGTTTCTAAAAAACTTCTCGAGCACATTGAGCTAGAAAATTCCTGTGTTGGAAAATCATCTGGACCAAAAGTGGAGCTAGCCCCACTACCTGCGGGTGCACAGTTCCTAAATGTAATCGAGGCAGTGTTCAGTGGAATGTCACGCGCTGTTATCCATAACAGCAATTATGCAAGCGTAGAGGATGCAAAAGCAACAATTGACCGCTACTTTTTGGAAAGAAATGAAAATTTTAAAAGACACCCCAAAAGAGCTGGAAACAAAATATGGGGCAAAGAACCAGTAGTTACGAGCTTTTCTGAAAGCCCCAATTGTAAAGATCCACTGTATCGTTAATCCCTTGGTAGATTTTTTGCTCAAACTGCGGGGCACCCTTATCATAACCTTTTGATATGTTTAGGGCCGTATTTTACCACTGCGGGGCACCATACTATTGATTTTATTGACTTTTTTAGTGAAGTGGTGGGCGACCCTGGAATCGAACCAGGCGTGCGTCTCCGCGAGGGAGTTACAGTCCCCTGCCACACCTTGCGGCCTGTCGCCCACTGCTGCAGGTAAACCCGAAGCGTGGTCGGGTGATTACAAGCGGCTCATTTCTGCGTCAACCCGAAAAACTCTTGCAGAGCGAACTCATTCAAGGCAAGGCGAAGAAGGCTGGTAAGCCGGAGGAGCGCAGGATGAAAAAACCTAAGTGGGTCGTGAAAAAAGAGCAGGACAAAAAAGCCTCCGCTGCAGAGACAGTTTGGCTCTTTGGTCTTCACGCTGTGCGCGACGCTTTGATGAACCCGGAGCGTGAGAAACTGAATTTGGTTGTCACGCGCAACGCAAGCGACAAACTTGCAGAAGCGATTGCGTTTTCGGGCATGGAACCTGAAATGTGCGAGCCGCGTAAATTCTCCGCACCGATAGATCCACAATCTGTGCACCAAGGCGCTGCTTTGGAAGTGAAGCCGCTGAAATGGGGCCGTTTGGAAGATGTTTGTGTGGGTGGCGGTGCTGCGGTACCCCGCGCGATCCTTTTGGATCGGGTGACAGATCCTCACAATGTGGGCGCTATTTTACGTTCAGCTGAAGTCTTTGGTGCCAGTGCCGTCATCGGTACCCATCGCGGTTCCGCGCCGGAAACGGGCGCATTGGCGAAAACAGCCAGCGGCGCGTTGGAACGTCAGCCCTATTTGCGCATTCGCAACCTCGCCGAAAGCATCGAAGCCTTACAAAAGATGGGCTACCTTGTGTTTGGGCTTGATGGCGAAGCCGAGCAAAGCATCGAATCTGCGCTGGAGGGTAAACGCGATCGCCCGATTGCTTTGGTTCTAGGGGCCGAAGGGCCGGGCCTTCGCGAAAAGACGAAAGAAACAGTTGATGCTCTGGTGAAGATCGAATTTGCCGATGCCTTCGGCTCGCTGAACGTGTCCAACGCTGCGGCGGTGGCTTTGTACGCATCATTGCCGCGTAAAGCTGTTCGACCGTTTTGCGCCTGCGCCACTTAAAATTGCCAAGTAACACCTTAGTTTAAGGGCATAGGCGACGAGAGGCATTGTCAGTGACGTATCCGACCAAGATTACCACCTGTTGTTACTGCGGCAGTCGCGCGGCTTTGGTGTTGAGCGGATCGCAAAGCCACGAGCTGGCATGTGGCAGCTGCGGCGCACCACTTCGTGTGATGAAGCGTCTTGTGCATGAACCTCAAAAACCCAAAAGCGCACCGAAATCAGCAAGACCTGCAATTTCGCACAAACCCGCGCCAAAAAGCTTCAAAAAGCCTAAAAAGAGAAAGCGTCGCAAATCAGCCTTGAGGTGGTTCATGGAAGAAGCAAAAGACGTGATTGAGGATATCTTTGATTGAGGCACTGCTGCACTGGCAAAGTCGCGTCCCATCCGCTATTTGCGGGTAACTCGTTTTAAAATAGGCAAATCCATGAGCTTTGAAAAACCCGGCCCCGTTGAAGAAAACTGGCGCGACGCGATTTCTTCTGCGCAAGAGATCATTGAAGACGCTCGAAATGGGCGGATGTTCGTTCTTGTGGACCATGAAGATCGCGAGAACGAGGGCGACTTGGTCATCCCTGCGCAAATGGCTACGCCTGAGGCGATTAATTTTATGGCGATGCACGGGCGTGGCTTGATCTGTCTCGCGCTTCCGGGGGAGCGGATCGAAGCGCTGGGACTTGAGTTGATGAGCACCAATAATTCTTCGCGTCATGAAACGGCGTTCACCGTTTCGATCGAAGCGCGTGAAGGCGTGACAACAGGTATTTCCGCCCATGACCGCGCGCGCACGGTTGCCGTGGCGATTGATGCCGCCAAAGGTGCCGCAGATATCGCAACGCCGGGTCACGTGTTCCCGCTCAAAGCGCGCAAAGGCGGTGTCTTGGTTCGCGCAGGCCATACTGAAGCGGCTGTTGATGTCTCTCGGCTTGCCGGGTTGAACGCCTCTGGTGTGATCTGCGAGATCATGAATGAAGATGGCACCATGTCGCGCTTGCCTGAGCTGGTGAGCTTTGCGCAAAAGCATAATCTCAAGATCGGTACGATTTCTGATCTCATCGCCTATCGTCGACGTCACGATAACCTCGTCAAAGTACGCGCAGAGGAAGCCATCACCTCAGAGTTTGGTGGTGAATGGCAAATGCGCATCTATTCTGACGAAACGCAGGGCGCAGAGCATATCGTGATGATCAAAGGTGATATTTCGGGCGACGCACCCGTTCTTACTCGTATGCATGCGATGGATCCGATGCTGGATGTGATTGGCACAGGTCCCAAAGGGCGTGCCGCTGAATTTGGCCACGCCATGGAAGCCGTTTCTGCTGAAGGGCGCGGTGTGGTGGTTTTGCTGCGTGATACGGCGATGAAACTTGATCCCGATCACGATGCTTCTCCACAGACCTTGCGCCAGTATGGGCTTGGGGCGCAGATCCTCAGCTCGCTTGGGCTCAGCAAACTTGAATTGCTGACTAACTCTCCTTCGCCAAAGGTCGTCGGGCTTGAGGCGTACGGCCTTGAAATCACCGGCACGCGCAAAATTTCGGAGCTTGGTTAATGGCTGGTCATGAGCAACACTACATTTTGCCACGCGCAACATTTGACAAGCCCGTAAAGCTACTGATCGTTGTCTCGCCTTATTACAAAGATATCGCTGATAATATGGTCGCTGGTGCAGTTGCCGAAATCGAAGCGGCAGGCGGCACTTATGACATTATCGAAGTGCCGGGCGCGCTGGAAATTACAACAGCGGTTGGTATTGCGGAACGACTCAGCAATTTTGACGGCTATGTCGCGCTGGGCTGCGTTATTCGCGGCGAAACCACGCATTACGACACGGTTTGCAACGACAGCTCGCGCGCGCTGCAACTGCTTGGCCTGCAAGGGCTTTGCATTGGCAATGGCATCCTCACGGTTGAGAACCGCGCACAGGCGGAAGTGCGCGCAGACCCTGCGGATCAAAACAAAGGTGGCGGTGCAGCCGCTGCGGCCTTGCATCTGATTGCGCTCGCTCGTAAGTGGGGCGGCCAGCGTAAGGGCGTCGGGTTCAAACCTGCCGACGATGAATATCAAATTGCTGGGTTTGGCAAAGGAAACGACCTCGCATGAGCACTGAACTCTCTGGAAACGCCAAACGTAAGATGAAGTCTGCCGCACGCTTTTACGCGGTACAGGCGCTTTATCAGATGGAAGTGTCTGGCCAGACGACCGACAATATCATCGTTGAATTCCTCGATCATCGCTTTGGTGCGATCTATGAGGACATGGAGTTCGTTGAGGGCGATGTGGATCTGTTCACGGCCCTTGTGAAGGACGCGGTGAACCATCAAGCGCAGATTGACCAGATGACGGACCGTGCTCTGGTCGCCAAATGGCCCATCGCGCGCATTGATCCGACGTTGCGTGGGCTATTCCGTGCAGCAGGTGCAGAATTTGTTGCCAGCGACACTCCGTCAAAAGTGGTCATCAAAGAATTTGTCGAGATCGCAGCTGCGTTCTTCCCTGAGGGAAAAGAGAGCCGTTTCGTGAACGCCGTGCTCGATCATGTCGCCCGCGAAGCAAAGCCGGAGGAGTTTAGCTAAAACGCTACGCTACTTTGCAACGACGCTTAAATGACCTACCCTCACCTGTCGAAGAGGGAGGCGCATATGCCGAAAATTGTTCGATTGTATATCACACATGTGCTGATTGGCTTTCTTATCGCCGCTGCTTTTGTGGCGATGCTTTTGTGGTTCAATATTGCAAATCTCTGGCATTTGGTGAGCCATAGTGCTGATGGTATTTGGGCAGTCCTTTTGCTTTGGGTGTTTAATGGCTTGGTCTTCGCCAACGTACAATTTGCAATCGCAGTCATACTGATGGCGCGTGATGGCGATGGATCTAGTGGTGGGACTCGACTGCGCATTCGGCCACTTGAAGGACATCTGATCCCAATCAAAGTTGCAAACAACAC
>JAHEGL010000016.1 GCA_024645145.1 Planktotalea sp. | reverse complement strand
GGGCGGTTGCTTTTGAAAGCTGAAAGTGTTCAGCGCACAGGTGCCTTCAAGTTTCGTGGTGCATTTAACCGCACGGTCAACCTGTCACCAGAAGAACGCAGGCGTAGCGTGGTCAGTTATTCCTCGAGAAATCATGCTTTGGGTCTGGCGCGCGCAGCTCAAATGCTCAGAACAAGCGCTGTTATCGTGATGCCCAGCGATGTGCCCGCGAATAAGATGAACGCAACGCGCGCCCTTGGGGCAGAAATCGTCACCTTTGATCGAAACTTGGAAAAAAGTGCAGAGGCCGTCGCCCAAATTGTAAAGCAGTCCGGCCGTATAGAAGTGCCACCAAGCGCTCACGGCCAGATCCTTGCCGGAGCTGGCACCGCAGCGCTGGAGCTTTTGGAAGATAGCCCATCACTAGATTACGTTTTAGTCCCATGCGGCGGCGGCGGTCTTACAGCGGTGACAACCGTTGTCATGGCCGAAGCTTCTCCAAACACGCAAGTCTATGCAACGGAGCCTATGCAATTTGATGATACACGTCGCTCACTTGCGATAGGCCAACCTGTTGTGAACCCTCTAAATCAGCACACGATTTGCGACTCTATCATGACGCCGATCCCCAATGATGTGACCTTTCCGATCAACCTTGATCTGTTGGCTGGCGGCGTCACAGCCACCGATGCAGAGGTCCGTGCGGCCATGAGATTTGCGTTTGAGCATTTCAAAACCGTGACAGAGCCAGGGGCTGTTGTTGGCCTTGCAGCTGTGCTGAACGGCCAAATCGACATTAAAAACAAAACCATCGCGACAATGATTACAGGCGGCAACACCGACGCGGCTCGATTTGCCGACCTGACGGGAGACGACAATGACGCTTGAACGACGACTAATGGCAGAATGGTTGGGAACGTTTTCACTTTTGGCACAATGCGTGCTCATGGCACCCTTCACTTTGATCATAAACCTCTCTTTGAAGGTTGCACGCAGTGAATGGCTTGCTTTGCTCGCGCGCGCCGTGTGCCTGCTTTTGGCAACGTTTTGCTTTATCGCTGCGATCCGCGTGATGCCGCTTGCGGATGCACTTGCGATTGTCTTTGTAGCACCCTTTATTGTCCTGCTCGTTGGGAAATTTTACCTCGACGAGGATGTAGGGCCACGACGTGTTGGCGCGGCTCTTGTCGGGTTCGTTGGCGTTCTGTTCGTCATCCAACCGAGTTTCGCAGCATTCGGCGCTGTCGCGCTGCTACCCCGTGGAACAGCTGTCGCTTTTGCATTTTACATTCTTGTGACCCGCGGACTGTCGCGCAAATTTCATCCGGTCACTTTGCAATTTTATACGGGCCTCGTAGCGAGCGTGTTTTGCTTACCTGTTGTCGCCTTTGCGGTTGGGACAGGCTCTGATCTATTTGACCCCGTTAGGCCGACCGGCATTGCATGGGTATGGCTTTTCGGCGTCGGATTCTTCGCAACCATTAGCCATATGATGATGACATACGCTTTATCGCTCGCACCCTCTGCAACACTGGCACCGCTGCAGTATTTCGCACTCCCCGTTGCAACGTTGTTTGGCTATTTCGTGTTCTCAGATTTCCCGAATACGCTAAGCTTGACAGGCATAGGTATAATCATCGGTGCAGGCTTATATATGATACACCGAGAAAGGGTTACAGCACGCGCATTGATGACCGAACGCGCGGCACCCCCCGTTTAAGTCAACACTCGATTGCATCTGGTTCTAAGCCCCGTTCAATGCCATAGGCACGCAGCACATGAGATTGGTAGTCATTGGTGTTCCTTGACGTTATTCTATGTGCGAAACGATTGGATCTGAAATGGCAAACACGCTGTATCAAAACGACCTTCCCGACGATTTGGACCTTGGTCCAGTCGTCGCAATTGATTGTGAGACCATGGGTCTGCACCCACATCGCGATAGGCTTTGCGTTATTCAGATGTCTGGCGGTGACGGAAATGCGCATCTTGTTCAGGTCGCAAAGGGCCAGACAGACGCTCATAACCTGTGCAAAATGCTCACTGATCCTAACGTTCTAAAGATCTTTCATTATGGTCGTTTTGACATTGCCGCGATGCAGAACGCATTTGGCGCTGTTACAGCTCCTGTTTATTGCACAAAAATCGCAAGCAAGCTGGTGCGTACTTATACGGACCGTCATGGTCTCAAGAACCTTTTGCAAGAATTGCTGAGCGTGGACATCTCCAAGCAGCAGCAGTCCAGCGATTGGGGTGCTGCAAAACTTACAAAAGCACAAATAGATTACGCGGCAAGCGACGTTCTTTTTCTTCATCGTCTGCGCACCGAACTGAACAAACGCCTTATCCGCGAAGATCGTATGGCAATTGCGCAGGCGTGTTTCGATTTTCTTCCCATGCGCGCAAACCTCGACCTTGTAGGTTGGCCCGAACAGGACATCTTTTCTCACTAATGGCTGATACATCAAAATTCCTCGACGCCGCGCGACGTGTGATACGCATCGAAGCCAACGCTTTAACGCTTTTAGCGGATGGCATTGGCGATCCTTTTGGCGATGCTGTTCAAATGATCCTTGATGCACCCGGTCGCATTATTATTTGCGGCATGGGCAAATCGGGTCATGTTGCGCGCAAAATCGCTGCGACCTTTGCTTCCACTGGGACGCCTGCGTATTTCGTGCACCCCGCTGAGGCGAGCCATGGTGATCTAGGCATGATGGCGAAAGGTGATGTGGCTCTGGTCCTATCCAATTCGGGCGAAACACCGGAACTGGCAGATGTGATTGCGCATACCCGCCGCTTTGGCATCCCAATGATCGGCGTAGCGAGCAACGCAACCTCTACACTGCTCACGCAGTCTGACGTTGCGATTGTCCTGCCCCCTGCCAAGGAAGCCTGTGGCACCGGAGTCGTGCCCACGACCTCAACAACAATGACGCTTGCACTGGGCGACGCAATGGCTGTCGCTTTGATGGAGTACCGCGATTTTACACCTGCGAATTTTCGCGACTTTCATCCGGGTGGAAAGTTAGGTGCGCGCCTGTCGAAAGTGCGTGATTTGATGCACAAAGGTGATGCGTTGCCTTTGGTTCATCCCACCACCCATATGGGTGACGTATTGCTCGAAATCTCTCGAAAGGGATTTGGCGTTGTTGGTGTTGTTGATACCAACACGAAGTTGCAAGGCATCATCACCGATGGTGATTTACGTCGCCATATGGATGGCTTGCTCGATCTTGATGCAGATGCAGTTCAAACAGTTGGACCAACTACAATCCTTGCTGATGCACTCGCCGAAGAGGCATTGGGCATTATGAACGCTCGCAAGATCACCTGTCTTTTTGTGACAGACGCCAATGGCCGCGTCGAAGGCTTTTTGCATATCCACGACTGCTTGCGCGCTGGATTGGGTTAAAGCATGGTGTTTGGTGATCACGCATACACGCGCGTTGTGCGCGGATTAAAGATCACGCTGCCACTGGTCGCTCTTATGCTTTTGTCGACCATGTTTCTTATCTCGCGCAAAGTGGATCCCACGGCTGCAATTGCCTTATCCGATCAAGCATTTCGTGATCGGATTAGTGGCTCACAGCTCAGTGATCTGCAATACGATGGCAATACCAACACTGGCAAAAGCATGACTGTCACCGCGCAATCCGCGCGCCCTGATCCTAACATTGAGGGCAAAACCTACGGCCAAGTGGTTAACGCTGTTATCAATCTCGACAGTGGTGAGGTGATGACGATCACTGCTGACACCGGAATTGTCGATGAAGAGCAAGATCTCGCTGTGCTCAGCGGAAATGTGCATCTTATCACAACCGATGGCTATGACTTCAAGACAAGCCAGCTCACATCCTTGTTGTCAAAGATAGAGGGTGAATCTGCAGGCCAAGTTACTGGATTTGGCCCACCTGGCACGCTGCGAGCCGGCAAAATGTTCGTCAAATCCGATGATGCCACTGGAAAAGTAGAATTGCTTTTTACTCAAGGTGTACATTTAGTGTATAAGAAACAAAAAGATGAGTAGGCAAACACCGTGCAATTGATCCAAACCCTGTTGATGTCTTGTGTTCTAAGCTTCGGTCTTATGAGTTCACTCGCCTTGGCCCAAGACACAGACGCGCAAGAAGGCACGACAATTGCGTTCGGCGACCGCCAACAAGACACCAGCGCGCCCATTGATGTGACCTCCAAACAGCTCGCGATTGATGAGGAAAGCAACACTGCTTTGTTCACAGGGGACGTTGTCGTCATCCAAGACACGATGACGCTTTATGCGCCATGGGTGAAGGTTTTCTACAATGATGAACAAAGCGACATCCAAAGCATGAAAGCCACAGGTGGCGTTACAATCATTCAGAACGAAGAAGCCGCCGAAGCGGAAGAAGCGGATTATGATCTTCAAAATGAAGTCATGGTCATGACTGGCGATGTCCTCGTGACACAAAAACTAAGCGCAATTGCGTCTGACAAGATGACGATAAAGCTCGACGACGGCACCGCTTTGATGACAGGCCGCGTGAAAACCCTACTAAGGACTGGTGGGTCCAGTCAGGACGACAACGGATGAGCCGTCCTGATCTTTCAGTGACGGAAGGCAGCTCAGGCCTACGCATCGACAATTTGCGCAAAAGCTATAAAAAGAAGGTCGTCATTCGCGACGTCTCCATGAAGCTTGAGCGCGGTGAAGTTATTGCGCTGCTTGGGCCTAATGGATCTGGGAAAACCACAAGTTTTTACGCGATTGCCGGACTTGTTTATCCCGAAGGCGGTACCGTTTCCATTGATGGCCGTGATGTGACGAACCTGCCTATGTATCGCCGCGCGAAACTTGGCATTGGTTATCTTCCACAAGAAATGTCTATTTTTCGCGGGATGAGCGTCGAAGACAACATCGCTTCAATCCTCGATATCTCACAAAATAACCGCCAGAAGAGACGTGAGCGTTTGGAAGAATTGCTCTCTGAGTTCTCCATTGAACATCTTCGCAGTGCGCCAGCACTTGCGCTATCTGGTGGCGAACGTCGACGCGTGGAAATCGCGCGTTGCTTGGCCGCGGATCCCAAGTATTTGCTCTTGGATGAACCCTTTGCCGGCGTTGATCCGATCTCTGTCGGGGATATCCGCCACCTTGTCGCTGATCTGAAAAAGCGTGGTATTGGCGTGTTGATCACAGATCACAACGTGCGGGAAACGTTAGAAATTGTCGATCGCGCCTACATTTTACATGATGGCCAAGTTCTCATGTCAGGTACGCCCGATGAAGTCGTGCAAAACGAAAACGTGCGCCGTGTCTATCTTGGTGAATATTTCAAAATCTCCTGAAAATGTTTTGCACTTTGTTGTGGGTAACCCTCGGAATTGATTGACAGACGCCGCTGCTTTGTCGTCAGATGTAGATATGACGTTTTGCATGATCGCGCATGTCCCTCAGAACTTTACCCTTAGCGGGGCTGATACTGCTCAATCTATGAAATGTTCATTCCCTGCCCGCCAACCCTAGCATTAGGACCGTGCGTTTTCGCGCGATGGCATAAATATATGAAGGAGACAGGATGCGTTACCAAATCAGTGGCAAACAGATCGATATCGGCGAAGCGCTGCAAACTCACGTCAAAACTGAATTAGGCGAAATTCTAGAGAAATATGCTCAGCGTCCAACCGGTGCAAATGTCATCTTTTCTAAAGACGCCCATGAATTTGTTTGCGAAGCAACAGTCCATCTATCAACAGGGTTAACCGCTACTGCGCGCGCCCATGCTACTGAAATCTATGCTGCTTTCGACGGTTGCGGCGAAAAAATGGATAAGCAGCTCAGGCGTTATAAGCGCCGCCTCAAGGATCACCACAAAGACCGTACAGACCCAGTTGAATTAATTGGCGCTTCCACTTATATCCTCGAGCGAGAACACGAAGATTCGGATTCAGAGCCAGCCACTTTGCAACCTGTAATCGTCGCTGAGATGGAGACAAATATACCGTCTCTTTCAGTCGGTGAAGCTGTAATGCAAATGGAACTCGGCAATGCTCCGGTTCTTGTGTTTAAAAATGACGGTAATAAAAGCGTGAATGTGGTATATCGTCGAGATGACGGAAATATCGGCTGGATCGATCCTAAATAAAAGAGCACTGCCTGTGGGTAGCTGCGGCGAGGCACAGGCAGATGAACATCGTTAGTCTTCTCAAACCTGAAGCGGTAAAATCCGTTTCTACAGTTTCGAGCAAGAAGATGCTTTTGCATGCTTTGGGCGACGTATCTGCAAATGTTCATGATCTTGACCAAGAAGCGATCGTTCGTGCATTGCAAGAACGTGAAACGCTGGGGCCAACAGGTGTTGGCCACGGTGTTGCGTTGCCCCATGCGCGTATTGCTGGATTGAACGAGGTGAAAGCAGTCTTCATCCGTCTGGAAAAGCCAATTGATTTCAACGCAGTTGACCGCCAGCCTGTAGATCTTTTCTTTTGCTTGCTCGCCCCTGAAAATGCAGGCGTTGAACATTTGAAAGCGCTCGCGCTCGTATCACGTACAATGCGTGATGCATCGATTTGCGCAAAACTGCGCGCGAACAATGAGCCGGAAACCTTGCATGCGATCATAGCTGAAACCCAGCGAGTGAATCAGGCTGCTTAAGGGCGCTGTAAATTTAGCCTAAAAATCCAGAACGAACGTAGGGTTTGCATATGCCTCTCAGCCAGTATGCAACATTCGTCTACTGGGCTGTATATGCCTCGACCAGTTCTTTATAAAGGGTCCTGATCCGCGCCGTAACAGGACGGCTGCCATCGCCAATTAGCCTACCGTCGATTTCACCCACAGGGGTTTGTGCGCCGAAGGTTCCCGTCAAAAACGCCTCATCTGCGCCATACGCATCAACAAGTGAATAATTGCGCTCATGCACTTCGACGTCGTTGGCATGGCATAGATCAATCACCTTCTGCCGCGTCACACCATTCATGCAATAATCCCCTGTAGAGGTCCAAACAGCCCCCTTGCGGACAATGAAAAAGTTACACGCATTCGTCGTGTTCACAAAGCCATGTGGATCGAGCATCAAACCTTCATCGGCTCCGGCTTGCTCTGCCCGAAGACAGGCAATCACGCAATTCAGTTTGGAATGGCTGTTGTATTTCGCGTCCTGCGACATCGGTAAACCACGCACTTGCGGCACGGTTGCAAGACGAATGCCTTTGCTTTGCAATGCTTGAGCAGGCTTAGAATGCTCCATGATAATCACCATGGTTGGCCCCGTACGACTGAGCGAAGGGTGCTGAAACGGTTTCACCTTCACCCCCCGTGTGAGCATTAAACGGCAATGCACATCGTGGGTCATTCCATTGGCAGCCGCTGTCTTCTCCAACGCCTCCATGATGCCAGCGCGGTCCATGCCAACCTCTAGCGACACAGCCAAGCAGCTTTCAAAAAAGCGATCCATGTGTTCGTCGAAAAA
>JAHEGL010000011.1:6920-7534 GCA_024645145.1 Planktotalea sp. | reverse complement strand
GGTGCGTGCAAAGCACGACACCTTACGGCACCTAGCGTGTCCGTAAGGTGCGTGATCCCACGCACCTTCCTTTGACTTCCAATGCTCCCCTTTCAAGGATTTGAAAATGAACCAGGAACTGACAAACAACCCGTTTAACCCGGTTGCCCCCATCAAGACGTTCGACGAGATCAAAGTCTCGCTCGCGTCCCCTGAGCGCATCCTGTCGTGGTCTTTTGGCGAAATCAAAAAGCCAGAAACCATCAACTACCGTACCTTCAAGCCAGAGCGCGACGGCCTGTTCTGTGCGCGTATCTTTGGACCAATCAAAGACTATGAGTGCCTCTGCGGTAAGTATAAACGCATGAAGTATCGCGGTGTTGTCTGCGAAAAATGCGGTGTTGAAGTTACGCTTCAAAAAGTACGCCGTGAGCGTATGGGCCACATCGAATTGGCCTCCCCAGTGGCGCATATCTGGTTCCTCAAGTCGCTTCCATCGCGGATCGGCCTGATGTTGGACATGACGCTTCGTGATCTTGAGCGCGTTCTCTACTTTGAAAACTACGTCGTGATCGAGCCGGGCCTGACGGACCTCACTTACGGTCAGATGATGACCGAAGAAGAGTATATGGACG
>JAHEGL010000011.1:0-6910 GCA_024645145.1 Planktotalea sp. | reverse complement strand
TTCGGTATGGACGCATTTACTGCGAACATTGGTGCGGAAGCGATCCGTGAAATGCTTGCTCAGATCGATCTTGAGTCCGAGGCAGAAACGCTACGCGCGGATCTCGCGGAAGCGACAGGTGAGCTGAAGCCAAAGAAGATCATCAAGCGCCTCAAAGTGGTCGAGAGCTTCCTTGAGTCCGGCAACCGTCCAGATTGGATGATCCTGACCGTGATCCCTGTGATCCCGCCAGAGCTTCGCCCGCTGGTGCCACTCGATGGTGGCCGTTTTGCGACGTCCGATCTTAACGATCTCTATCGTCGTGTGATCAACCGGAACAACCGTCTTAAGCGTCTCATCGAGCTGCGCGCACCTGACATCATCGTGCGCAACGAAAAGCGCATGTTGCAGGAAGCTGTTGACGCACTGTTCGACAACGGTCGTCGTGGCCGCGTCATCACAGGCGCAAACAAGCGTCCCTTGAAATCCCTCAGCGACATGCTGAAGGGTAAGCAAGGTCGTTTCCGTCAAAACCTTTTGGGTAAACGCGTCGACTTTTCTGGTCGTTCCGTCATTGTGACCGGTCCAGAACTGAAGTTGCATCAGTGTGGCTTGCCCAAAAAGATGGCGCTCGAGCTGTTCAAACCTTTCATCTACTCGCGTCTTGAGGCCAAAGGTCTGTCCTCCACCGTGAAACAGGCGAAGAAACTCGTTGAAAAAGAGCGTCCCGAAGTTTGGGATATCTTGGACGAAGTGATCCGCGAACACCCTGTCATGCTGAACCGTGCGCCTACGCTGCACCGTCTTGGTATTCAGGCGTTCGAACCTGTCCTCATCGAAGGTAAAGCGATCCAGCTGCACCCGCTCGTCTGTTCTGCGTTTAACGCGGACTTCGATGGGGACCAGATGGCTGTGCACGTGCCACTTTCGCTTGAAGCACAGCTTGAAGCACGTGTTTTGATGATGTCCACGAACAACGTTCTGTCGCCTGCAAACGGCGCACCGATCATTGTTCCGTCTCAGGATATGATCTTGGGTCTTTATTACACCACGCTTGAGCGTGAGGGTATGAAGGGCGAAGGCATGATCTTCGGCTCTATCGAAGAAGTTCAGCACGCGCTTGATAATGGCACAGTTCACTTGCACTCCAAGATCACAGCGCGCTTGCCGCAGATCGACAATGAGGGCAATGAAGTCATGCAGCGTTTCGAGACCACACCAGGTCGCGTACGTCTTGGCGCACTTCTGCCGCTAAACGCGAAAGCACCGTTTGAACTGGTGAACCGCCTTCTGCGTAAGAAGGAAGTTCAGCAGGTCATCGACACGGTCTATCGTTACTGTGGTCAGAAAGAGTCCGTGATCTTCTGTGACCACATCATGACCATGGGTTTCCGCGAAGCCTTCAAGGCAGGCATCTCGTTCGGTAAGGACGATATGTTGATCCCTGATACAAAGTGGCCTTTGGTTGAAGAAACGCGCGATCAGGTTAAAGATTTCGAGCAACAGTACATGGACGGCCTGATCACTCAGGGCGAAAAGTACAACAAAGTTGTCGATGCTTGGTCAAAGTGTAACGACAAAGTCACCGATGCGATGATGGGGTCCATTTCCGCAGCCCGTCACGACGATCAAGGCACCGAAATGGAGCCGAACTCGGTCTACATGATGGCGCACTCTGGCGCGCGTGGCTCGGTCACACAGATGAAACAGCTGGGCGGTATGCGCGGTCTGATGGCGAAGCCGAATGGCGACATCATCGAGACGCCGATTATCTCCAACTTTAAGGAAGGTCTGACCGTTCTGGAGTACTTCAACTCCACGCACGGCGCTCGTAAGGGTCTGTCAGACACGGCTTTGAAAACAGCAAACTCTGGTTATCTGACACGTCGCTTGGTTGACGTTTCTCAGGACTGCATCGTGCGTATGCGCGACTGTGGAACAGAGAACATGATCACTGCGGAAGCGGCTGTGAACGACGGTGAGGTTGTCTCCTCGCTTGCGGATCGTGTGTTGGGCCGTGTTGTGGCACAGGACGTTTTGCGCCCTGGTACTGATGAAGTATTGCTCACAACAGGTACGCTCATCGACGAGCTTATGGCGGATATGGTCGAAGAGGCGGGCGTTGCATCCATGCGCATCCGTTCTCCATTGACCTGTGAAGCGGAAGAGGGCGTTTGCGCCATGTGCTATGGTCGTGACCTTGCACGCGGTACAATGGTCAACTCCGGTGAAGCTGTCGGCATCATCGCCGCGCAATCCATCGGTGAGCCGGGCACACAGTTGACCATGCGGACATTCCACATCGGCGGTGTTGCGCAAGGTGGCCAGCAGTCCTTCCAGGAAGCAAGTCAAGAAGGCACGATCGTCTTTGAAAACCCTCAAACCCTTGAAAACGCCGCTGGCGATATCATGGTGATGGGCCGTAATATGAAGATGACCATCAACGATGATAACGGTGAAGAGCGTTCAAGCCACAAGCTCGGCTACGGCACCAAGCTGTTTGTCAAAGAGGGCGCAAAAGTTGCGCGCGGTGACAAGCTGTTTGAGTGGGATCCGTATACGCTGCCGATCATCGCGGAGAAGGCTGGTATCGCCAAGTTTGTTGATCTCGCATCCGGCATCGCCGTACGCGACGAGACGGACGAAGCAACAGGCATGACGCAGAAGATCGTTATCGACTGGCGCGCAGCGCCAAAAGGCAACGAACTGAAGCCGGAAATCATCATCATGGACAAAGATGGTGAGCCCGTGCGCAACGATGCTGGCAACCCTGTGACATACCCAATGTCTGTGGATGCGGTTCTTTCTATTGAAGAAGGTTCTGAGGTTCAGGCGGGTGATGTTGTCGCACGTATCCCGCGCGAAGGTGCGAAAACGAAGGACATTACCGGTGGTCTGCCACGGGTTGCTGAACTCTTTGAGGCACGTCGCCCTAAAGACCACGCGATCATCGCAGAAATTGACGGTCACGTCCGCTTTGGCAAAGACTACAAGAACAAGCGCCGCATCGCGATTGATCCTGTAGACGAAAGCCTGAGCCCGGTTGAATACATGGTGCCAAAGGGCAAGCACATTCCAGTTCAGGAAGGTGATTTTGTCTCCAAAGGCGACTACATCATGGACGGCAACCCGGCGCCGCACGACATCTTGTCCATCATGGGTGTTGAAGCACTGGCGGATTACATGATCAACGAGGTGCAGGACGTTTATCGCCTTCAGGGTGTTAAGATTAACGACAAGCACATCGAAGTCATCGTACGTCAGATGCTCCAGAAGTGGGAAATCCTCGACAGTGGCCAAACCACATTGCTCAAAGGCGAGCATGTGGACAAGCAAGAGTATCTTGCGGCCAACGAGAAAGCAGCTCAGCGTGGCTACAAGCCTGCGCAGGGTGAGCCAATCTTGCTCGGGATCACCAAAGCGTCCTTGCAGACACGCAGCTTCATATCAGCAGCGTCCTTCCAGGAAACTACGCGCGTTCTTACGGAAGCTTCCGTACAGGGCAAGCGGGACAAGCTGGTCGGTCTCAAAGAGAACGTTATCGTCGGTCGTTTGATCCCAGCCGGTACAGGTGGGGCAACTCAGCAGATGCAGCGTGTTGCGCAAGACCGTGACAACGTCGTTGTCGAAGCCCGCCGCATTGAAGCCGAAGCCGCTGCCGCACTGGCCGCGCCTACGGATGATATCGTGGGTGGTGACGTATTCGATAAGCCAGAGGATGTGTTCTCCACACCCGAAAGTCGCGACGAGTAAAGCGTCTCGCTTAAGAACCGAAAAAGGCCCTCACGAATGTTCGTGGGGGCCTTTTTGTTTGGGAGATGGCATTATTGCTGAGATAGGCCAAACAACTTAGCCTTCACCATATGACTGCAGACCTTTCTATACGACATGCCGTTGAAAAAGACCTTGAAGCGCTGCTTGAGCTCTATACCCATCTTGCAGAAGGCAACGCGCCCTATCGGCTCGCACAGGCACGAGAAACATTCGCTCGGTTCCTGAGATACGAAGGCAGTGCCATTGTGCTTGGTGAAACTGAAGAATTACCCGTCGCGTCATGCACTGTCGTTGTCGTGCCGAACCTCACACGCGGTTGCAAACCCTATGCGTTGATCGAAAATGGTGACCCATCGGTTCTATCGTGGCTGTGGATTTGGCAAAGCCGTGCTCGATTTCGCGACGCATCATGCTTGGAAACAAGGCTGCTACAAGGCCATGCTCTTGAGCGGGTCACAAGATCCTAACATCTTAGGCTTTTATCAAAGTGCTGGTTTCGAGCAGTCCAAAACGGGTTTTCAAAAACGGCGTCCTTTTTAGATATTCCGCTACGTTGAAGTTTCGCGCAGACGTCGCAAACGCACTACACACGCGGGGTGCTTTCAGCGATACAGGCATCATGAAATTCTTCGCCACCCTCTCCGATAATGCCAAAGGCGCGCTCTTTATGATGTGCTCCATGGCGGCGTTTACGTTTAATGATCTATTCGTCAAAGCCATTGGGACAGAGGTGCCGCTTTCTCAAGTGCTGTTGCTGCGCGGTGTTTTGGCGAGCGTTTTGATCTTCTTTCTTGCGCGCTATCTCAAGGTTCTCGCTTGGCCTGAAAAGGCGAAAGACCGTTGGCTCATTGTGTTGCGCTCAGGCGCGGAAGTTGCGGCGGCGTACTTCTTTTTGACGGCCTTGCTGCACATGCCCTTTGCCAATGTCACCGCAATTTTGCAGACCTTGCCGCTGACAGTCACACTCGCTGCCGCACTTGTGTTCAAAGAAGCGGTGGGCTGGCGTCGCATGCTCGCAATTCTGATCGGGTTTGGTGGGATGATTTTGATCGTGCGGCCGGGGACCGAGGGTTTTACCATTCACTCCATCTACGTTTTGATTGCTGTGGTTTGCGTCACCGTGCGCGACCTTGCGGCGCGGCGTCTTAGCAAGGATGTGCCATCGCTCACAGTCACTTTGGTTGGTGCTATTTTTGTTACCGTGTTTGGTGGGGTCGGCGCTGCGGTCACAGGGGAATGGGTCGATTTGACGGCAATTCAAATCGCCATGCTCACCGCGTCGGCCTTTTTCGTAATTGGCGGCTACGTCTTTTCGGTGATGGTTATGCGCGTCGGCGAAGTCGGGTTTACGTCACCCTTTCGCTATACCGCGATGCTTTGGGCATTGCTGCTGGGCTATGTGTTCTTTGGCGAATGGCCAGAACCGCTTACCTTTGTTGGTGCCGCACTCATCGTCGCAACGGGTGTCTTCACGCTCTATCGTGAGGCAGTGGCGAAACGCAAAGCGCTCAAGCGAACACACGCCTGATGTGATCGGCATCCACAGCAAAAGTGTCGCGGATCATTTGCCCGCCGTCTTTATTAAGCAGTTTCAACTTTGGTTGCGTGACATTCGGCCCTTGTCGGCTGTCGTCATAATCATTGTCGCTGCGTAAATACATCACCGGCTTGTCAAAACTGATCGATGGCATGAAGCGGCCCATACGACCGTGCGCGAAATTCATGATGCTTTTGCGAATATGCGGCGCAACGGAACAGCCAAGCGCGACCCCCCAGAACGGGTGATATGTTTCTTCCACGTGCAGCCCTTTTGCGTCAGGGCGCACGACGTAGCCACGGGGGAAATCAAAGGCAACGAACTTGTTGCGCTCGAGCAGGGGACGGCAATCCATAGCCGCGCGTTTGAACTCTTCCACAAACGTCACCGCGACTGCATCATCATCGTCATGGCGAAATTGCAGGCAGGGCGCATCGCTTTTTACACGTGCCGTGTTGATTGCTTTCTGCATCGTCTCACGATGATCCGCGGGGGCGTGCACTTGGATGGTGATCTGGGGAATATCAGCGCAAAGATCAAAAAGCCGCTCTTGGTAGAGGTCGGGAAGATTGTCGCCAATGACGATGATGAATGTGAAGTCTTTTTCAGTCTCCGCGGCGATGGAGGGTAGTATGATCGTTTCAAAATGACGAAATCGCTCATCCATGCGCGCAGGGTCGTAGAGGTAGGCAGAGCGCTCGACTACGCCTTCATGCTCAACCTGAAAGCCGCCGAGCGCTGGGTAAGAAAACCGACATAATCCGATGATTTGCACAATGCGGCTCCGCTGACTAACATCACAACTGTAGCATGGCACCGCCACCCGCAACGAGCAAGGGGCAGGGCGTGTTGACACCTCACCCGACTCCCCCTATAGACGCGCAATCCGGCTCAAGGACCTTTTCTTTTGCCGATATTATATCGACTGTGGTCAAGGTCTGGACAAATACGCTCCACACCCTCTGAAACCCAACCGCGACGTTCACCTCGGAATGGGAACGTATGCGGTTTTTTCGCTTGTTTACAGGCGATTGTGCTCCACGGCACGGCAGATTTCGCGTCACGCGCCGGAAGGCAAGTGGCAAAACTAAGTTGAGAGATGGGGAAGACACCTTCTATGCCAACGATCCAACAGCTGATCCGCAAGCCGCGTCAGCCTAAAATCAAGCGCTCTAAGTCGCAGCACCTAGAGCAGTGCCCACAAAAACGTGGCGTCTGCACACGCGTTTATACAACAACTCCGAAAAAGCCGAACTCCGCTATGCGTAAGGTTGCCAAAGTGCGTCTGACGAATGGCTTTGAGGTTATTTCGTACATTCCTGGTGAGAGCCACAACCTTCAGGAGCACTCTGTGGTTCTGATCCGTGGCGGTCGTGTAAAAGACCTTCCGGGTGTGCGTTACCACATTCTTCGCGGTGTTCTGGATACTCAGGGCGTCAAAGATCGTAAGCAACGTCGTTCGAAGTACGGCGCGAAGCGTCCTAAATAAGGAGAGGCTGATATGTCACGTCGTCACGCCGCTGAAAAACGCGAAGTCCTGCCCGATGCCAAATATGGCGATCGCGTCCTGACTAAATTCATGAACAACCTAATGATCGACGGCAAGAAATCCGTCGCTGA
>JAHEGL010000139.1:6219-7569 GCA_024645145.1 Planktotalea sp. | reverse complement strand
CCAAAGCTCGATTGCTTTTCGCTTATGCGTCGCGGTGTGCGTATATCCCATCTTCGTAAAAAGATCGCGTAGCTCTTGTGGTTCAGGATGCGCAAATTCAACGAACTCGAAACCATCAGTGCCGGCAGGATTCTCTTCACTGATCGTCGCGCGCTCAGCATCATGTGGAAATGGGCCCATTGATCGTCTCCTTTTAGAGAAATTGTCTTTGGAGGCACAATAGACGCATAAGCATACGGATTTTCCGCATTTTTCATCGCAATGTTACAAAAATATGCTACTCTTACGCACATAACTAAAAATAAACGCGAAAATCCCGCATGCTTGACCAAGTTGACAAAAATTTGCTTGCTGCTTTGCAAGAGAACGCACACTTGACGGCGCAAGATCTTAGTGAACGGCTGAACATGTCTGCAAGCCAAGCAGGCCGCAGGCGCCAAAAGCTAGAAGCTGAGGGCTACATTAAAACCTATCGCGCTCATGTGGATGCAGTGCGCATTGGGCTGACCGTACAGGCGTTTGTACAAGTCCATTTGGCGACCCATGGCCCTGAACAAGCACGCAACTTTGCGCGTATGATTGAATTAAGGTCCGAGATAACAAGTGTTTGGACGCTGACAGGTGAGGCCGATTATCTTTTGCGGGTCTACTGCGCGAACTTGGCCGAATTGAACATGCTTATTCATGATGTGATTTTGCCGCATCCAACTGTGGCGCGGGTCCAAAGCCAAATTGTGATGGACCAATTGAAACAGGACGCGCCGCTGCCAACGTGAGCGCGTCAAACGTGAAGGACTATACATGGAAGGGTTTCTCTTCTCTGCGTCGATCTATCTCGGGGCTGCTGTCATTGCGGTCCCCGTTGCTGCGCGCCTTGGGCTTGGCTCCGTGCTTGGCTATCTTGCAGCGGGTATATTGATCGGTCCGCTCCTTGGGCTTGTCGGAGCAGAGACGAAAGACTTGCAACACTTTGCAGAGTTCGGCGTGGTGATGATGCTGTTCTTGATCGGTTTGGAACTTGAACCACGCGCGTTGTGGGACATGCGACATCGATTGATCGGGCTTGGCGGTTTGCAGATTATGCTGACCACCGGTGCGATTATGGGTAGCGTAATGGCGTTTGGATTTAATTGGTCTGTGTCACTGGCCGTTGGTTTAATCTTTGCCCTCTCCTCTACCGCAATCGTACTGCAAACGCTCTCCGAAAAAGGGCTGATGCGCACCGCAGGTGGCCGCTCGACATTCTCAGTTTTGTTGACGCAGGACATCGCCGTCATTCCCATGCTCGCGCTTTTACCGCTCCTTGCGCTACCCAAAGCGATGTCACTTAATCCAGACGGCTCAATCGAG
>JAHEGL010000139.1:0-6209 GCA_024645145.1 Planktotalea sp. | reverse complement strand
TCGAGCGCCATGCGAATGATGCAAATGCGGCCGATCATGCAAGTTTGAGCTTGGTTGCGGATTTGCCAGGTTGGGGCGTCACCTTTGTCACATTGGCAGCAATCGGCGCGATCATTCTCGCGGGTGTTTACCTTGCGCGGCCTGTTTTCCGCTTCATCCATGCAAGTCACCTTCGCGAGATGTTTACCGCTCTCGCCCTGCTCATCGTGGTTGGCATTTCTTTCTTAATGTTGCTCGTCGGTCTTTCCCCTGCGCTTGGTGCGTTTCTTGCGGGTGTTGTTCTTGCAAACTCAGAATTTCGCCATGAACTTGAGACAGATATTGAGCCGTTCAAAGGACTTTTGCTTGGCCTGTTCTTTATCACAGTCGGTGCTGGCATTAATTTCGCCGTGCTGGAACGTGATCCCACTGCGATCCTTGGGGCCACACTCGCAGTCATTATTGTAAAAGGTCTGGTGCTGTATGCGCTCTCACATATCTTCAAATTGTATGGCAGTGATCGTTGGCTGTTCACCCTTGGTCTTGCTCAAGCGGGCGAATTTGGTTTTATCCTGACTGCATTTTCGGCCGCACAGAATGTTATTCCAATCGGTCTGTCCGAACGCATTTTGCTGGTCATTGCGCTGTCTATGCTGATTACGCCCCTTCTGTTCATTCTGATGGAGGTGATCGGCAAACGCATTGGGACAGATTTGCAAGACGTTCAACATGATGAAGTCAATGAGGAAGGGCCAGTGATTATCGCTGGCGTCGGTCGATTTGGGCAAATCGTGAATCGTTTGGTGGGATCAGCTGGATTTAAAACCGTTGTTCTGGATCATGATCTCAAAACGATTGAACTGATGCGTCGTTTTGGATTCAAAGGTTTCTTCGGTGATCCAACGCGTCCAGACGTCTTGCGCGCTGCTGGATTGGCCGATGCGCGCGTGTTGGTCGTCGCACTTGATGATGCCGCAGCAGCGCTCAAAATGGTGCGCTACGCGCGCAAAGAACGGCCTGATCTACATATTATCGCACGCGCTGGCGATCGCAGTGATGTATTCAGACTCTATCAGGCCGGTGCGAACGACATTGTGCGCGAGATGTTTGACAGTTCTTTGCGCGCGGGTCGCTACGTACTTGAGAACATTGGCCTTTCAGAATTTGAAGCGGCTGAAGCAGAAAAAACCTTTTATGCGCATGACCGCCATGCGATCCGTGAACTTGCTCAGGTCTGGGATCCCGAAAAACCATCTGGCGAAAACGAAGCATATGTTGAGCGCGCGAAAGAGTTGGAACGAGACTTGGAAGCCTCGCTCCTTACACTGTTAGAAACCCGTCGCTCTGAAAGTTAGCCCGCGGCGACGCCTGCTTCGGCAAACGTCGCCATTCCAGAATGGCACTCCACCGCCGCAACAAGAATGTTGATCGCAAGTGTTGCACCTGACCCTTCGCCAAGGCGCATATCGAGCGACAAAAGTGGCTCTTTATCAAGCGCTTTTAATAGCTTGCCATGTGCGCCCTCTTGGCTCAGGTGGCCTGCTACGACGTGATCCAATGCGCCGCTTTGTACTTTTTCAAGACAGGCCGCAGCGGCGGTGCAAATAAAGCCGTCCATGATGACCGGGATACGTTTTGCGCGTGCGCTTGCAATTGCACCAGCCATCGCCGCCAGTTCACGACCGCCAAGACAACGCAAGATCTCAAGCCCATCATCACTTGCGTGTAAAGCGACGCCCTCGGATACAACTCGTGTTTTATTGCTAAGCCCAGCGTCGTCGACACCCGTTCCGCGCCCTGTCCACTCACTCGCGTCACCGCCGAAAAGCGCGGTCGCAATCGCTGCGGCAGAGGTCGTGTTCCCAATGCCCATTTCACCAACAACAAGGAGTTCGGTATCATCATCAACCGCGTTCCAGCCTGCGGTGAGTGCTGCAATCACGTCCGCTTCGCTCATCGCGGCTGCTTTGGTAAAATCGGCAGTCGGCGTGTCTAAATCAAGCGCATGGACGCTCAATTCAGCGCCAGCAACGCGGCTCAACTGGTTCACTGCCGCGCCACCATGTTCGAAATTGGCGACCATTTGCACAGTCACTTCGGATGGAAAGGCAGATACACCCTGCGCCGTTACCCCGTGGTTTCCAGCAAAAACAATAACTTGGCGCTTGCCAACGCGTGTACGGTCGCTGCCACGCCAGCCGCCATACCAAATTGCAAGCTCTTCAAGACGACCCAACGCACCCGGTGGTTTAGTGAGTTGTCCATTGCGATTTTGCGCAGCACTCACTGCGGTTGCGTCTGTCGATGGCATTGCTGCAAGCACTGCGCGAAATTCGGTTAAGGAAGAAAATGCACTCACGTTCAGCTCTTTCATTGTAGCAGGTTTACATCCGTGTTTAACAAAAGCCCCATAAGCGACAAGGTAGGAACGACCCTTTTGGCACTTGAAAACGACCTTCTCAAAGATACTTTGCTCGCTCACAGCTTGCTTACACGACTGCCGATCAAGCTTGATGAAGCGGCCTATGAACAGGGTGCACGCGCAGCGTGGGCTTATCCATTGGTTGGCATCATGACTGGGACTTTTAGCTCCATTGGGGCTCAAATCGCGCTTTGGATGGGTTTGCCGCTTTGGTGCGCAGCGCTTGTCGCGCTCGCGGTTGCGATCATTGTGACAGGTGCGATGCATGAAGACGGGTTGGCAGATTGCGCTGACGGGTTTTGGGGCGGTTGGGATCCCGCGATGCGGCTTAAAATCATGAAAGACAGTCAAATAGGCACCTACGGCGTGCTGGCTTTGATCCTTGTTTTTGGACTAAGGTTTGGCGCTTTGCTGGAAGTCTTGAGCTGGGAAAATTGGCTCATACCACTTATCGCAATACATGTTGCCTCTCGCGCTGTGATGCCTTCAGTGATGTGGATTTTACCCCATGCACGTGACACTGGGCTTTCGCGAAGTGTCGGGCGTATTAGCCCAAAGTCGGCGTTAATTGCTGCGAGCCTTGGTGCTATTGCACTCGGTATCGGGGGTGGCGTTTACGGCCTGTTGATGATCTGCGTCGGTGCCGTTGCTGCATTTTTTTGCATCCGGTTGGCGCGACTGAAAATTGGAGGTCAAACTGGTGATGTTTGTGGCGGGAGCCAGCAAGTCACTGAAGTTGCTTTGCTTCTTACTTTAATCGCAGGGTAGCGGAAGAAATAGAAAAGCCGCGCCTCCTCCCAAAAGCGCGGCTTTCCCTGTACCTGAGAAGTCGGCTTATGCAGCTGCAACCACTCGGGACATCAAAACGTCAGTAATCTGACGTGCGGCGGCGTCTTCATCACCCCCTTGTACGGCACCAAATTCACGGGTCAAACGCTCAAGCGCCGCTTCATATAGCTGACGCTCAGAATAGCTTTGCTCGCGCTGGTCATCTGTGCGGTGCAAATCGCGCACAACTTCTGCAATCGCGATAAGATCACCAGAGTTGATCTTTTGCTCATATTCCTGCGCGCGGCGGGACCACATGGCGCGCTTGACCTTGGCCTTGCCTTTGAGCGTCTTCATCGCATGTGCTACTTCATCGCCCGTGCTGAGCGAACGCATACCAATATCAATCGCCTTATGCGTCGGGACGCGTAGGGTCATTTTATCTTTCTCGAAAGCGATCACATAAAGCTCGAGCTTCACATCTGCGACCTCTTGCTCTTCGATGGAGACAACCTTGCCCACACCATGCGCTGGGTACACTACAAATTCGTTCACGCTAAAATCGAGTTTCTTTGACTTGCTCATTATGGGCTTTCCTCAGCTCATTTAGGATCACAAAACACGACAAAAAGAGACGCGCAGGCCAAATGCCAGCGCGGTACGCTTCATGTGCAATATGCTATTTCGCGGGTGGGCAGAAACAGATCAGTGTCAGGTAATTATTCATCATCTGATGAGGAGTATATCACAAAAATCGCCCCCTCGCCAGAGGTGTCTGATAATAGCGTTGATCGCACTCAAACCCCAACGACCAAAGGGGCAAAGCAAAAAGGTGCCGCTCGGGCACCCTTTCAAATTCTCGCAAGTGATTCGCGCGATATCAGCCGCCTTCGCCCGGCTGTTCAGAGAAGTACTTCTCCAGCTTGCCGCTTTCTCCATCACGCTCGTCCGCGTCTGGCAGCGGGTCTTTCTTGGTAATGATAACGGGCCACACTTCCGAATACTTGCGGTTGAATTCCACCCATTTTTCCATATCCGGCTCCGTGTCAGGGCGGATCGCGTCAGCGGGGCATTCAGGTTTGCACACGCCACAGTCGATGCATTCATCAGGGTGAATCACCAACATGTTTTCGCCCTCATAGAAGCAATCTACGGGGCAGACTTCGACGCAGTCGGTGTATTTGCAAGCAATGCAGCTGTCGTTGACAATGTAGGTCATAAGATGTGCCTCAATCGGAGTTGTCGTCTTGCTAATCCAAGATCTGAGATCATTCAAGCTCTCCGCGTTTGATTTGCGCGCCCAGTTTGCGATCTGATTTGCTTGGGCGGCCACCGCGTTCAGCGTAGGGTTTTCCGATATCGCGCGGTTGCAGAGGGCTGAGATCTGTATAAAGCGTTTGTGCTTCAGTGGCAGGCCCACGGCGCGTGCCGATACCATCCACCTGAATGACACGAATGTGATTGCCCTGAGGAAAGGTCAAAACATCGCCAATTTTGACAGTGGCCGAGGCTTTGACAACCTTATCGCTGTTCACTCGCAGATGCGATCCAGTAATAAGCTTGGCTGACAGGCTACGGGTCTTAAAGAACCGTGCCTGCCAGAGCCATTTGTCGGCGCGCAGCTTTTCAGCTGCATCACTCACTTTTTAGCAAGACCCGCCAAGGCCGCAGCAAACGGATTATCGGGATCGATCTTTTTCTCTGCTTTAGGTGGGCGCGCAGAGAATTTTTGAGCCTTGTTGCCGCCTTGTGGCTTCCCACGAGGTTTGCCTTTGCCCTTAGGAGCACCGCCTTGTTTACGTGGGCGGCTGTCCGCATGCTTTTGCTGGCGCGCGCGACCCCATGTGAAGGTATAAAACACCTCCATCTCTGGTGGCGTGTCTTCTTTTGGTGCGTCGTCGTTGGATACCTCTTCACCAGAAGCTTCAGGCGCATCAGCTGCTGCCTCTTCGACCTTAGCCGTTTCTTCAGGCTTGACGACGGGTGCAGCTTTCACCTTCTCACGCTCGCCCTTTACGGCGTTATAACCGAGGCCTTGCATGAGATCCGCAAATTGCTCCAGCGTCATACCTGTAATGGAAAGCATGTCAGCTTTGCCTTCAAACCCGCCGTGGCTGTCCTCTGAACGCAGCATGTCTGCCAGACGCTCCAGCATATCGATACGGATCGCGCGGGCACCCGCTGCGCGGTAGCCGGACATCAGATGATAACCCGTTGGCGCATGTTCATCGCTCGGGACGGTCACCAGACCAGGGGGCGGCGATTCAGGGAATTCCTGCAAGCCGGACGCCAAAGACCAAAGCACAAGGCGCAAACGCGTCGGCGCTGGTTTCAAAAGCAAAGGCATAAAGATCGTGAACTGACCAAAGCGGATACCATGCTTGCGCAACGCGCCGCGCGCATCCTGATCAAGCGCTTTGACATCTTCGGCAACGTCAGAACGCGCAACTAGGCCAAGGTTTTCGATCAAACGGAAACCAAATCCACGAGCCATGCCAGAAAGCTCTTCATCACGCTGAAGGTTCAGCAAAGGCTCCATATGCAAAGCAATCTTGCGATCAATGAAATGATGCAAACGGCGCGTGACTTTTTCAATCACATCGGTGCCGGCTTCATCATCAACAAAGGCTTGGACTTGCGGCTTGAGCGCCTCTGGACCAGAAACCAGTTTACCAACAGCGTATTCGCCCCACATCAGGCCGCCCTGCTCGGTAAAATCTATCTCTGTGTCGGGCGCGTTATAAAAACGGTCCGCGCGCAGATGGAAATGTGGGGTCAAAGCCGCCACAGACGCCGCGCGCAATGTCTTTTCTTCATTCCCGCTTGCAGACTTATCCTGCGAGAAACGGAACCCTTCCAAGCGACCTACGAATTCACCTTCGACGGTCACTTCACCTTTATCGTTTACTTCGGCCAAAAGGGCCTCCTTTTGTTTGAGCCGGCGCAAAAGCACGGATGTGCGCCGGTCCACAAATCTTTGGGTCAAACGCTCGTGCAGAGCATCTGACAGGCGGTCTTCTACAGTGCGGGTGAGCCCTCG
>JAHEGL010000138.1 GCA_024645145.1 Planktotalea sp. | reverse complement strand
CGATGTAAGCTCCGGAATCGCGTCAAAGAGGTCAGCAACAAGACCGAAGTCCGCAACCTGGAAGATCGGCGCTTCTTCGTCTTTGTTGATCGCTACGATGATCTTGCTGTCCTTCATACCAGCCAAGTGCTGGATCGCACCGGAGATACCAACAGCCACGTAAAGATCAGGCGCAACCACTTTACCCGTCTGGCCAACCTGCCAGTCGTTTGGTGCGTAGCCGCTATCAACAGCCGCGCGGGATGCGCCAACCGCTGCGTTCAGCTTGTCTGCCAAAGCTTCGATGATCTTGAAATCATCTTCAGAGCCAACACCGCGACCGCCAGACACAACCACAGCCGCAGATGTGAGCTCTGGACGATCAGAGGCTGCAACCTTGTCTTCAACCCAAGAGCTAAGCGCAGGATCAGCCGCCGCACCGATGTTTTCAACAGAGGCAGAAGCGCCCATGCCTGCCGCATCAAACGTCGCACCGCGGAAGGTGATGACTTTCTTAGCGTCAGAAGACTTTACAGTCTGCATCGCGTTACCCGCGTAGATCGGACGTTCGAACGTAGAACCGTCGACGACAGCCGTCACATCAGACATCACCATAACATCAAGTAAGGCTGCAACGCGCGGCATGATGTTCTTGGCGTCTGTCGTAGCTGGCGCTACGATGTGCTCGTAGTCGCCCGCAAGGGACACGATCAAATCTGCGACTGGCTCTGCCAAACGCTTGCCATAGATCGCATCTTCCGCGCAAAGCACCTTGGAGACGCCTTCGATTGTCGCCGCTTGTGCTGCTGCGTCTGCGCATGTCGCGCCTGTAGCCAATACAGTCACATCGCCCAAAGCAGCCGCTGCTGTGACAGCTTTCGCTGTCGCGTCGAGCGCCAGTTCGCCGTCGGTCACTTCTGCAAGTAAGAGAACAGCCATTATACAGCCCCCGCTTCTTTGAGTTTCTCCATCAGCTCTTCAACAGAGCCGACCTTGATACCTGCTGCGCGTGCAGCTGGCTCAACGGTATTGATGACTTCCAAACGAGGGGATGCATCAACGCCGTAATCTGCTGCTGTTTTCTCATCCAAAGGCTTCTTCTTTGCCTTCATGATGTTTGGCAGGGACGCATAACGTGGCTCGTTCAAGCGCAAATCAACGGTGATCACCGTTGGCATGTTCACTTTGATCGTTTGCAAGCCACCGTCAACTTCGCGCGTCACAGTGGCACTGTCGCCCTCGATGTCGATTTCGGAAGCGAATGTTGCCTGTGACCAACCCATCAAAGCGGACAGCATCTGGCCGGTCGCATTCATGTCGTTGTCAATCGCCTGCTTGCCGCAAAGAACAAGGCCTGGCTGCTCTTCGTCGATGATCCCTTTCAGGATTTTCGCAACTGTGAGCGGTTCGATATCTGTGTGAACATCTTCTGCCGCAATCACGAGGATCGCACGATCTGCGCCCATTGCCAAAGCAGTGCGCAGTGTTTCTTGCGCTTGCTTCACGCCGACAGAAACTGCGATCACTTCGTCCGCTTTGCCTGCCTCTTTGAGGCGGATCGCCTGTTCAACAGCAATCTCGTCGAACGGGTTCATGGACATTTTCACATTGGCGAGATCAACACCGCTTCCATCCGCTTTGACGCGAACTTTCACGTTATAATCAATCACGCGTTTGACAGGTACGATGACCTTCATTGGCGGAAGCTCCCTTATGAATGCACCGAGATGGCGCAAAATTACACAGTCTCAATACGCAGGTGCGCGCAGAATCAACAGGCTAAAATCGACACCACACAAAGCCATGACGTCGCGTTTGTGAAAAAAAGACCTATTTTTTCACCAAGTCAATGAAGCCAGCATAAAAAAGGGTATTTAACGGTTGGCTCCAGGGACCCAAAGGACGTCGTCTTTGCCACCATTGTTTACAACGCGACCCGCGACAAAGAACCAATCAGAGAGGCGGTTCAGGTATTTCACCGCAGCCGGATTAACGGATTCCATCGTTGCAAGTTCCACTGACAAACGCTCCGCACGCCGCGAGACAGTTCGGCAAAGGTGCATTTGCGCCGCAAGTGCAGACCCGCCCGGCAAAATAAAGCTGCGCAGCGGTTCAAGGTCGCCGTTCATGGCGTCAATTTCGCTCTCTAATCGCGCGACTTGTACATCTGTCACCCGCAACGGCGGATATTCCGCATCTTTGTCTTTTTCCATGTCTGGACGGCATAGATCAGCTCCAAGATCGAACAGATCGTTCTGAATCATTCCTAGCATTGCATCCATATCGCCATCCGCATGCTGGCGTGCAAGGCCAACAGTCGCATTGGTTTCGTCCACCGTACCGTATGCATTCACACGCATCGCATGCTTTGCGACGCGCGCACCATTGCCAAGCGCGGTTTCACCAGCATCGCCAGTTTTGGTATAGATTTTATTGAGAACGACCATGGTTTAACCCCTTGTAAAGTAAACAACCGCGAGGATGATAAGCACGGCTACGAATTGTGCATAAATGCGGTAGCGCATGATGCGGTTGGCATGTTTGCGATTAAACTCGCCGCCTTTGGCAAATCCGCCAATGCCGACCATAAGAATGCCGACAACCGCGAGCATTGCGATGATCATGATAATAAAGAGCGGATCACTTGCCATATTCTGTCCTCACTTGCTTTGTTGTGTACCTAGGGGCCTGCTCACAAAAAGCGAGTGCTTTATGCTTTGGAAACGATCCAATCGAGCATTCGGGTGCTAAATATCCGCCTCAGTGCGCCCATGATATAGGTCGCTTTGGTGACATAGTACCGCGGTTTGGGACGCGCCGCCGTGCAGGCATGGAGCAATTTTTTGGTCACCGCGCTTGCGGGCAGCTCAAACGGATCAGGGCCCGAGCTTGTATAGAGCCGGTCAATCAGTGAGCTTTCATATTGCGCGCGCCGGGCTGAGTTTTTCCAATCAATCCAACGCTCGAAATGAGGGATTGAATTGACACGAATGTCAGATGTGACAGGACCCGGTTCAATCAAAATGATCTCAATATCGGTGTCACGCATTTCAAGACGCAGGGTGTCGCTGAGACCTTCCATTGCAAACTTCGTTGCCGAATAAGCCCCGCGCCACTTCATTGTGACAAGGCCAAGCACAGAAGAGCAATTGACGATCCGCCCATGTCCTTGCGCGCGCATCACAGGTATAACTGCGCGGGTCAGGTCATGAACACCAAAGAGGTTGCACTCAAAAATTTCGCGCAAACCATCTCGTGGCAAATCTTCTACCGCACCGGGCAGGGCATAGGCCCCGTTGTTGAAGACCGCATCAAGCGTACCGCCTGTTGCGTCAAGAACGCTGGCGAGGCCAGAGGTAATTGTATTCGTGTCGGAATAGTCGATGAGCGGGCTTTCAAAGCCTTCGCTTTCCAAGCGCGCGCAGTCTTCTTGTTTGCGGCAAGACGCAAAAACCCGCCAGCCTGCGGCGCGCATTCCATGTGCGGCATCGTAGCCAATGCCGCTAGAACAGCCAGTGATCAGAATGGATTTTTGAGTATGAGTATCTTGCATGAAAAAGCCTGCCGCTGAAAATCAGGGCGGGCATATCACGCGAAACCAGCTTCGCAAATTAGATGTTGGATGCCGTTAGCAAGAAATCTGCCATCCAGCCGACACGGTCACTTTCCTGAACTTTCAGCTTTACCCAACCATCGCCGGGATCTCGCAGAATTTGGACTTCGTCGCCGCTGTTGAGCTTTGCGACAACGCTGAAGTTTTGGCCCGGTCCCTGATGCATGTTCACACGCGCGGCCGTAACCTTACGCATGTCTACAGGGTCTTCTTCGACAACGGGCTCTACGACTGCTGCGACTTCGGTTACCGCTTCGACTTTATCTTCTTCGACCAATGGTGCCGTTACTGCTGCCTGTTGAACGACTGTTCCAGAAGTGGAAACCGTCGCGCTGGCAAGGACGATCTGTTCTTGTGGTTCGGCCTTTAGGCGTTCTGCTTTTGCTTCAGCAAGCAATCGTTCGTTTTCAGCTTTCTCAATCGCAAGCGCCGCGCGCTTTTCGTCAGCGATAGGAACAAACTCGTTTCCACCGCTGAGCTCGTAAAAAGCAAACGCCATGAATGCAAATGTAATGATGATGATCTTACCCATGATCCCCCCGGATACATAACCAAACTCAACGCTTATCGCGTCTTTTAGGTATTTATATACCTGATTCTAGGCTTGTGTGAGGGGTATAAAATTAAATTGTTTCCCCGTTGCACGAATACATTTCCCTCGTCTTGAAGCGCTTCTCGTCTTGCCGCTGTGAATCGAGGCGGCTAGAAGCAACGCTATGAGCGATGATACCAAAAATGACGATCCCTTAGTCCCAGACCTGAGCGAGCCTTTGCGCCGCGCTCTTGGTGATCGGTATCTGACCTATGCTCTGTCCACGATTATGCACCGCGCTTTGCCGGATGCGCGCGACGGATTAAAGCCTGTGCACCGCCGCATTTTGTACGCGATGCGCGAGCTAAAACTGTCCGCGACGGGCGGCTTTCGCAAATCCGCGAAGATCTCAGGCGATGTGATGGGCAACTATCACCCGCATGGCGACGCTGCGATCTATGATGCGATGGCGCGCCTCGCACAGGATTTCAACGTGCGTTACCCGCTTGTGGACGGGCAGGGTAACTTTGGTAACATCGACGGGGATAACCCAGCGGCTGCGCGCTATACAGAAGCGCGGATGACTTTGGCCGCCGAGGCGCTGCTCGAAGGGCTGGCAGAGAGCGCTGTTGATTTTCGCGAAAATTATGATGGTACGCTGACAGAACCTGTCGTGCTTCCCGCGAGCTTTCCAAACCTTTTGGCGAACGGCTCGAGCGGTATCGCGGTTGGTATGGCGACGAACATTCCGCCACATAATATCGCTGAACTATGTGATGCGTGTTTGCATTTGATCAAAGTGCCGGACGCGCGTGATGACACGCTCATGAACTTTGTACCGGGCCCTGATTTTCCGACGGGCGGCACGATTGTTGAACCAAAAGAAAACATCGCTGAGGCCTACCGCACAGGCCGCGGCTCGTTCCGTTTGCGTTGTAAGTATGAGGTCGAAGATCTCGGACGGGGTCAGTGGCAAGTTGTTGTCACAGAAATTCCCTATCAGGTTCAGAAATCCAAGCTGATCGAAAAGATCGCGGACCTGATTCAGACCAAGAAAATTCCGATCCTCGGCGACATCCGAGACGAGAGCGCAGAAGACGTACGCATCGTGCTGGAACCGCGTTCCAAGAACGTCGAACCTGAGATTTTGATGAACATGCTGTATCGCAGTTCTGATCTTGAGATACGTTTTTCGCTAAACATGAACGTCTTAATCGATGGTCTGACGCCTAAAGTCTGCTCGATGAAAGAAGTCCTGCGCGCGTTCTTGGATCATCGCCGTGATGTCTTGATCCGCCGCTCTCAGCACCGGATGGAAAAGATTGATCACCGGCTTGAGGTGCTCGAAGGCTTGATCATTGCGTTCCTCAATCTGGACCGCGTGATTGATATTATCCGCTACGACGATGACCCCAAAGCTGCGCTGATGCGCGAAGATTGGGGGCGCACGTTTGAGCGCGCGATGAGTGAAAAAGACTACGTTGGCCCGCCGGACGGCGAAGGCGAGCTCAGCGAAGTACAGGCAGAAGCCATCCTCAACATGCGCCTGCGTTCTTTGCGCCGACTTGAAGAGATGGAGTTAAAGCGCGAACGCGACGCTTTGATGGAAGAACGCGCTGGTCTGGATGACCTTTTAAACAGTGGCGACCTGCAATGGAACCGCATCGCAGAGCAAATTCGCGAGACCAAAAAACAGTTTGGCAAAGGCCACCCCGCAGGAGCGCGTCGTTCGATGTTAGCGGAAGCTGGTGAAGTCGAAGACGTGCCGCTCGAAGCGATGATTGACCGTGAGCCAATCACGGTGGTCTGCTCCGAGATGGGCTGGATCCGCGCAATGACGGGCCATATCGATCTTACCCGTGAGCTGAAATTCAAAGATGGCGACGGTCCGCGTTTCATATTCCACGCCGAAACCACGGACCGCCTGTTGGCCTTCGGCTCGAATGGACGGTTCTATACAGTTTCAGCCGCCAATCTTCCGGGTGGCCGTGGCATGGGCGAGCCGCTGCGTTTGATCGTGGATTTGCCAAACGAAGCCGGGATCGTGGATCTGTTTATTCATAAGCCCGGACGCAACTTGCTGGTGGCTTCCTCTGCGGGGGATGGTTTCGTCGTGCCAGAGGATGATGTCGTTGCGCAAACACGCTCTGGCAAACAGGTTTTGAACGTGCGTGGCGATACGCGTGCGCGGGTCTGCAAGCCTGTGACTGGTGATAGCGTCGCGGTTGTCGGTGAAAACCGTAAGGTTTTGGTGTTCCCGCTGGAAGAGTTGCCTGAAATGGGCCGCGGCAAAGGTGTGCGTCTGCAAAAGTACAAAGATGGCGGTATGTCAGATGTGACGACCTTCACATTGGCAGAGGGTTTATCGTGGCTTGACCCAGCAGGGCGAACGCGCACGGAGCTTGAATTGGCCGAATGGCAAGGCAAACGTGCTGGCTCTGGCCGTATGGCACCACGCGGTTTCCCGCGCGACAATCGCTTTACATCCTAGATTGATTGATCTCATGGTTTCGCTGCGCTAGCACTGCGCGGCTGCCAAAGGGGTTATGTGCATGTTTCGATTCTTTACCATTCTGCTCGCTGCTGTGTTTTTGACTGCCTGCGAGAATATCGATGATATCTCTGGTAAGCCCACGCCGATTGGCGAATTCGCACTTGGCCATAACGTCGTTGTTGCGCCAAATTTAGTGATGGGTCCTGCGTCTCGCGAAGCTTCGGACGAAGATTGGATTGCATCCGTCACCAAGGCAATCGATGATCGCCTTTCGCGCTATGAGGGCGAACAGCTTTATCACTTTGGCGTGTCCTTAGAAGGTTATGTACTTGCCCAGCCGGGCATCCCAATCTTGCTGTCGCCCAAGTCTGCTTTGATCCTGAAATTGACTGTATGGGACGACGCGGCTGGCAAAAAGCTGAATGAAGAACCGGAACAAATCACTGTTCTAGAAACCTTGGATGGCGATTCTTTTGTGGGTTCGGGTCTTACCAAGACTGCTGAAGAACAGATGCTGGCACTTTCTGAAAATGCGGCTAAGATGATTCAGCGTTGGATCACGCGCCAGCACCGGCAGGAAAAGTGGTTCAAGCGTCGCGCAGGGGAAGAGCCTGAAGCGAGCGAAGAAGCCGCTGAGCAGGCGGCTGAAGAGCCCGCGGCAGAGGTTGACGAGCCACTGGAGCAGGTCGATGAGGCGGTTGAGGAAGCGCAAGCCGATCTCGCAGAAAGCGTCGAAACCGCCGAGGATGAAACGGCGATCAACTGACGCTTGATTTTTATTCCTTAAGCCAATATGTGCGCGGCAGAGTAATTCGGGTTCGTTTTGAACCCCCTAATCTGTGAGGCTCCACCATGGGCAAGGAAAAGTTTGAACGCAATAAACCGCACGTCAACATCGGCACGATTGGCCACGTTGACCACGGTAAAACGACACTGACAGCTGCGATCACGAAGCAGTATGGCGATTT
>JAHEGL010000122.1 GCA_024645145.1 Planktotalea sp. | reverse complement strand
GCAGCGATCTCGTCCAACGCCTCTGCAAAATTATGCGTGACATGATCGGGATCAAATGGCGCACCCAATGTGACGACCGCCTTTATGTCCTCAAGTTCAGGCGCGAGTTTCAACACTGCTGCGCCACCTAGCGAATGTCCGATAAGCAAGCTCGGTGCCATGCCCTTTTCTGCAAGCATGTCAGACGCGGCTTTGAGATCCGCGACGTTGTAAGAAAAGGTCGTGTTTGCAAACTCTCCCTGCGAGTGGCCCAAGTCGTTGAAATCAAATCGCAAAACGGCGATGCCTTGATCCGCAAGGCGCTGTGCAATGCAGCGCGCGGCGGGGATGTCTTTAGAACAGGTAAAGCAATGCGCGAACAGCGCGGTCGCCAAATGTGGACCGTCGGGCATATCAAGCCGCGCGCAAGGTCGTGACCGGAATGGCCGGGAAAGGTCAGGCGTTCAGTGGGCATGGGGACGAATCCTAATGCTGGCTCTTAGGGTGGGGGTTTTCCGGCACTAAGGAAAGGTGTGTTACAACTGGGTCGCGCGGAGGTGATGAAAAACCAATCCGTTGAAACGCATTGCTCCCTATCGTCCCATTAATGCGTCATCAAATGGATAGGTCGTTAAATTCTCGTAACCATCTTCAGTGATCAACACCTGATCTTCTAGCTTGATCGAGAAATCGCGCCCAACCTCGCCACATGCCGCTTCGACACACAACACCATGCCGGGCTCGAGGGGATACTCGAACGAGCCGGGGACATAGTGGTCTTTGTGTGCGATCAACGGCCATTCGTCACACAGGCCAACACCATGCATCATACAGCCATATTGCTGGGCTTTGAATTTGGCTGGATGTTCCATGCATTGATCAATCAGATCAGGAATCATCACACCTGGTTTGAGCAAAGACATGTTGTGCATGATAAAGTCATGTGAATGACGCATCGTGTCTATCATATCTTGGCGTGGCTTCTGATCGCCAATCCACCAAGTGCGGGAAATGTCGATGCAGATGCCATATGACCCGATGAGATCGGTATCGAATGCTATAATTTCGTTGTTTTGGGTAATCCTCGGGCCACATTCTTGAAACCACGGATTGGTGCGCTGACCAGAGGCGAGCAAGCGGGTTTCGATCCATTCGCCTCCGCGCTTGATGTTCTCGGCATGAAGGATCGCCCAGATATCATCCTCTGACGTGGTGCCATTGGGCACGTTTGCGCGGGCAAAGGCTTCCATTTCAGCACAAGCCGTTTCGCACGCATGATTTGCGCAGCGCATCGCTAGAATTTCATCCGGCCCTTTGATCGCGCGGGATTTTTCGGTGACTTCTTCACCCTCCATGATTTCAAACCCTTGCGCTTCAAGACTGCGCAGCCCGTGAAGCATGATCTTATCAACCGCGAGGCGTTTGTTGTTGCCGCCATGTTCTTCGATCAGCACGCGTACTTCGTTGGACAAAACATTCGCTGCGACATCAACTTTATCGCCACGATCAAAATAAAACAGGTCTGCGCCAGATCTTTGTTCGCGGATCAAGGGGTTGAATTCGCTTAAGAAAGGGGAGTTCTTATAGTCCCAAATGACCATGTAACCGTCAGCGCAAAGCAAGACGGCGCGAAACGGGTTGTGGGTGTTCCAGAGCTGCATATTGGTGCTGTCAGTGGCGTAGCGAATGTTAAGTGGATCAAACATGAGCAGTCCGCCATAGCCGCGATCCACGATATGCTGGGTCAGTCGTTTCCAGCGATATTCGCGCATACGTGCAAGGTTTGGCAGTTTCAAACCCGCGGCGCGCCATTCACCAAACGCAAGCTGCGTTGGGCCAATCTCGATCCGATTATTGTCATTGGGTGTGCCGTCGCCAAGGATTTCGCCTTGGTGTGGATCAATCTTGCGGGTGTCGCGGTAGTGTTGGTTCATATGCAGGTCTCCCGATAGTTGCAGGATGAGCATCGATTCGTGATTTGGCATGCACGGCTGCGACTTCTTTTTGCGTCGTTTTTAGTCGATAAACAGCGGGTGACGCGGGCAGGCGGCTTTGGTACCACTTCCAGCATGAGCGAGATTTTTCAGAGTAAACTGCCAGAAGAGATGCGAATTGAGCGCGCTTTGCCAGGTATTCAGCCACTTGATATGCGCGATTGGCTGCGCGTTGACGATGCCTATACAGGGCAAATGGGCGAACGCATCAGATTGATGGCGCAGAAAACCGAAGCAGTTCGCGCGACAACAGCGGGAAGTCACGCGGCTCTTTGTGAAACGCTAGATCTGATTATTGAAGCGGTTCAAGATCTTGCAGGATTCCAAAGAGACGGTGATCATATGCGCTGCCCCGATGGGCGATGCGTTGATTTGAGTGGTGATCCATTGCTGGTCATGGGGGAGATTATACAAGAAGACATTTGTATTCTGGAAAAACCCAAAGACGAGGAGGAGCATATTCTGAGCGCAGCTTTGCTTTGTTTTCCGGCGCATTGGACGTTGAGCGAAAAAATTGGCAAGCCGATGGGACGCATTCATGAACCTGTTGAAGAGTATGATGAAAATATCCGCCGTCGCGTGCAGCGCTTGTTCGATGGTGTGCAGGTGGATCGTCCGCTGTGGCGCTTCAATCGGGCGCACGCGGGTGCGAGTTTGTTTCAGCCGCGTTTAGAGAAAGATTATGGAACGACTGACATGACCGTAGCGCGCGATTTTTTGCGATCAGAGCGGCAGTGTTTGGTACGCTTGCCAAAAACCCGCGCAGTTGTGTTTTCTATCCATACGTATGTGATCGATTTACGGTCGGCTTAAAAAGCGAAAAGTCCAGCGAAATGGCTAGGCTTTCTAAATAAAAGATCTGTGTTAGTGGTTTAGCGACCCCAGACGCGCAAAGGGCCGCAATCCATGTGGACGAAGTTCGATCCAGAATAACGTCCGACGCCACCACCTTTGCAAGCTGCCGCGGCGCGAGAGACTTGGCTCACAGAGCGAGAAGACAAACGCAAATCGGCCGCTTGGCCCTTCATATGCAGTGAGTTCTTTGCCACGCCCTTTGAACGCGCGCGCAACATATTGTTTGTTTTCGGGCTGCGGTAGCCGGAGAGCAGCATGTAAGGCTCGCTCGAATCCAGCAGGTTGTGTGCCGCTGCCATCACGTCAATGGTGCGCAGGTCGATAAATTTCACATCATTTGTACGCCAGTCGCGCATAAAGCGGTGCACTTCTTGTACAGATTCTTTGATGTATTTACCTTCGACCCAGTAAATCATGTCGATGCGCTCGCCCGTGCGGCCAGAGTACATCTTAATGCGTCGGATGTCGCCGCCGCCGCGCAAAAAGCCGGCTGCGTTCGAATAGGTCGGTGCTGCTACGACCGCCGTCGCTGCAAAAGCGCGAAGCAGGCCGCGGCGCGTTACGCCGGTACTTTTGCTGTCTATAGTCACTTTTTTCGTCCCGTTCTTACCTGTGCGCATCCGATGTTACGGATACTCTGCCTATTTATCCCCGCAGTGGTGTCTCTATTGCATAATTCGAATCGCCAACCAAGCATCGATTTCACAAACCAAGTTTTAAAAACATATTTCGGCATTTTTTTGCTCAATCGTGTAAATATATCATTACTTTGCATCTCGCCTAGCCAACTGGTGCGCTGTGTCGGTGCAAGGCTGCACCACACTGTGTCTTTTGTGTGTTCTGTTGAAAATGTGAATGGACTCCTGCGCGGGCTATGAAGGATGCCATTTTACATAACTTTGCGTCCTGCCGACGCGAATAGGGTACATAACGGGGGACAACGATGCACATGCTTCGCAGTCAGACAGTTTTTTCAATCAAAGCGCTCTTTACAGCGCTCACTCTTTTACTTGTCAGCTTTTTTGCTTCGCCAGCAGATGCTCAGGTCACAGCCTTTAAACAGGCCGTTGCTGAAGCTGCAGCGAAAGACAAAGACATCGCAGCATTTTACCAAGCCAACAAATACAAATCGATCTGGACAGGGCGGGGTAACAAAGACCGCCAGCGTCGCGATGCGCTTTTGAATGCTGTGACAAATGCAGCAGATCACGGCTTGCCCGTGAGACGTTATAATCCAGAGCAGCTCAAAGCTGTTTTGAAGCAAGCCCGAAGCCCAAGAGATCGTGGTGCTGTCGAAGTCGAAATGAGCCGCATTTTCTTGCAGTATGCGCGTGATTTGCAGACAGGTGTTTTGACACCCTCTAAAATCGATAGGGAGATTGTGCGCCAGATTCCTTTGCGCGATCGCCTGTCTTACCTCACTAATTTTTCGAAATCGTCTCCGAAGCGCTTCCTTCAGGCGCTCGCGCCGACCGCGCCTGAATATGCGCGCCTGATGAAAGCAAAGCTTTTGATGGAGCGCCAATTGGCAAAGGGGGGCTGGGGCCAAAAAGTACCCGCGAAGTCCTTGAAGCCAGGTCAAAGCGGCAATGCTGTTGTGATCATGCGCAACCGTTTGCAGACGATGGGCTATCTCAAGCGCTCTTCTGCGCAAACATATGATGGTGCGATGCAATCTGCGGTTCAGCAGTTTCAAATCTCAAGAGGTTTGAATCCTGACGGTGTTGCTGGGCCGGGTACAATGAGTGAGATCAACCGCCCGATCGAGTCCCATCTTCAGGCCGTAATGGTCGCGATGGAGCGTGAGCGTTGGATGAACCGCCCACGCGGCAAGCGTCATATCTGGGTAAACCTGACTGATTTTTCCGCCGTTATCATGGACAATAACAAAGAAACATTCAGAACACGCTCCGTCATCGGCAAGAACCAGAGTGATCGCCGTAGTCCTGAGTTTTCTGACGTTATGGAATTCATGGTCATTAACCCTTCCTGGTATGTGCCGCGTTCGATCACGACAAAAGAGTATCTTCCTTTGATGCAAAGCAACCGCAACGCGGTTAGCCATTTGCAGGTGATTGATAGCCGTGGGCGCACTGTTTCGCGTTCTTCGGTAAATTTTGCAGCGTATAATGCCAAGACATTTCCGTTCAGCTTGAAGCAGCCGCCAAGCCGTGGAAACGCGCTGGGTCTGGTGAAGTTTATGTTCCCGAACCGTCATAACATTTACTTGCATGACACGCCCGCCAAGAACCTGTTCAGTCGTGAAGTGCGCGCATATTCCCACGGTTGCATCCGTTTGCACCAGCCGTTTGAATTTGCTTATGCATTGCTGGCCAAGCAGACAAATGATCCTGAAGGGTTCTTTCAAGCCAAGCTAAAGACTGGCTCAGAAGCACGTGTGAACCTGAACGAGCCCGTGCCTGTGCACATCGTCTATCGTACAGCTTACGTAACGGCGAAGGGCAACGTGAACTTCCGACGCGACATCTATGGCCGCGATGCCAAGATCTTCTCTGCGCTTTTAAAAGCTGGAGTTCAGATGCGTGCCGTTGGTGGCTAAGAGCACAAGCAAATAGAAATTGAGAAAGCCGGGGGAAACCACGGCTTTTTTTCGTTTCAGCCTCGTGCTATCGCCTGCGTGATACAATCGCCGCGATGAGGTTTCATATGACATATACGATCAAGCAAATCGCGGATGCGCTCGGTGCGAAAGCTGTCGGTGATGTTGATATTGTCATTCACTCTATTGCTGAACCTGCCGCCTCCAGTGCTGATCAGCTCGCGCTCGCGTTGAAACCCGAGTTCGCAAATACGTTGAAAGAGGGGAACGCCAAGGCTGCTTTGCTTTGGTCAGATGCACCATGGCAAGAGTACGGCTTAAGCGGCGCAATCCTCGCCCCGCGTCCACGTTTTGCGATGGCTGGTTTAAGCGCGATGATGGACCCTGATGTTGCTTTTGAAGCGGGTGTTCATCCATCCGCAGTGGTCCATCCCGACGCGGTTCTGGGAGACGGCGTTTCAATCGGACCGCTTTGCGTCATTGAAGCGGGTGCTCAGATTGCTGCGGGTGGCCGTCTATGCGCGCAAGTATTCATCGGGCGCGATGCGGTGATTGGCGACAACGCTTATCTGCGCGAAGGTGTCAGGATCGGCGCGCGCACGCGCATTGGTGCAAACTTCATCGCACAGCCCGGGGCAACGGTCGGCGGAGATGGCTTTTCTTTTGTGACACCCGAACAAGGAGCCGTCGAGCGCGTGCGCGACAGCTTAGGTGATCAAGGGGAGGCGCAGGCCCAAAGCTGGGCGCGCATTCATTCGCTTGGAGCTGTGCAGATAGGTGACAATGTCGAGCTTGGCGCAAATACCTGTGTGGATCGCGGCAACGTGCGAGACACAGTCATCGGAAACGGCTGCAAATTCGATAACCTTGCCCAAATTGGCCACAACGTGGTGATTGGGGATGACTGTCTTATCTGTGCTCAGGTCGGTGTCGCAGGCTCTACGCGCATTGGCAACAATGTGGTGCTTGGCGGGCAAACCGGGGTCAGCGACAATGTTTCCATCGGGGACAATGTGATCACTGGTGGCGCGACCAAAGTGCTTTCAAATGTGCCAGCGGGACGTGTAATGCTAGGCTATCCCGCCGTTAAAATGGACAAGCAGATCGAGCTTCATAAACTGCTGCGACGTTTGCCGCGCCTGTTCAAGGATGTCGCAACTTTACAAAAGGGTGTTTCCAAGTCGCATGACAGTGACTAAATCCACCTCATAGGATCATGCACAAGGGATACGTCCATGAGCGTTCGTGAAAAAGTCTTCGAGATTATTGCCGAGCAAGCCATGCTCGATGTGAGTGATGTCACCGCGCAGAGCACACTGGAAAGCCTGGGCATTGATAGCCTTGGCCTTGTTGAGAGTATCTTTGCGATTGAAGAAGAGTTCGACGTGAGCATTCCCTTCAATGCCAATGAGCCATCCAAGAGTGACTTTGATATATCATCGGTCGAGAGCATTGTTGCAGGCATCGAAAGTTTGGTTGCAGCGAAATCGTGAGGCGCGTTGTCATCACCGGTGCTGGCGCGATCAGTGCGTTGGGTCATAGCGCAGAGGCCAATATGGCTGCGATGCGCGAGGGCAAATGCGGAATTGGTCCGTTGGAGTTTCGCGATGTTGAGCGCCTTTCGATCCAGATTGGCGGGCAGGTCAAAGGGTTTGAAGCTGAAGGTCTGTTTAATCGACAGCAGATGACGCTCTATGATCGTTTCACTCAGTTCACCCTTTGCGCCGCACGAGAAGCGATTGATCAATCCGGTCTCGAATTCACCGGTGAACTGTCTGCGCGCTCTGGCGTGGTGTTGGGCACGGCTGGCGGCGGCGTTAGCACATGGGACGATAACTATCGCTCTGTTTATGAGGATGGCAAAAATCGTGTACATCCTTTTGTGGTGCCTAAACTCATGAACAATGCTGCGTGCAGCCATGTCGCGATGCAGCACAATCTGAAGGGGCCGAGCTTTACGGTCTCAACCGCCTGTGCCTCTTCCAATCATGCAATGTCGCAAGCTTTTACAATGGTGCGCACTGGAATGGCGGATGTGATGGTGACGGGTGGCTCTGAATCGATGCTGTGCTTTGGCGGTGTGAAAGCCTGGGAAGGGCTGCGGGTCATGTCTAAAGATGCTTGCCGTCCGTTTTCGGCCAACCGCAACGGTATGGTACAAGGTGAGGGGGCAGGTGTTTTTGTTTTTGAGGAAATGGGACACGCCAAAGCGCGCGGGGCAGACATTCTTTGTGAAGTGGCTGGGTTTGCGATGTCTTCGGATGCAGCCGACATTGTG
>JAHEGL010000121.1 GCA_024645145.1 Planktotalea sp. | reverse complement strand
AGGCGGACGTCTCTCTGCCCGTCGCGCGCGATTTCGTCAAAGCTGTCCAAGAAAAAGCCACAGGCCAAGCCGTTACTAAATCCATCACCCCCGGCCAGCAAGTTGTTAAGATCGTTCACGACGAGCTTCAGCACGTTCTGCGCGGCGAGGGTGAGCCAGGTGAGCTAAAAATCGACAACGCACCTGCCCCGATCCTGATGGTTGGTTTGCAAGGTGGTGGTAAGACAACAACGACAGGTAAGCTTGCCAAACGTTTGACCGAGAAGAACGGCAAGCGCGTGCTAATGGCCTCGCTCGATATTTACCGCCCAGCGGCGCAACAACAGCTTGCGATTTTGGGCACGCAGATTGGCGTGGATACACTGCCGATTGTTGCTGGTGAATCTGCCGTACAGATCGCAAAGCGCGCCAAGCAACAGGCGACACTTGGCGGCTACGACGTCTACATGCTCGACACGGCGGGTCGTTTGCAGATCGACGAGACCTTGATGAAAGAGGTCGAAGATGTGCGCGACGCGGTCAACCCGCGCGAAACATTGTTGGTTGTTGACGGTCTCACAGGTCAGGTGGCTGTTGAGGTCGCAGAAGAGTTCGACGGCAAGATTGGCATTTCCGGCGTGGTGCTCACACGTATGGACGGCGATGGTCGTGGCGGTGCGGCACTCTCGATGCGCGCAGTGACAGGCAAGCCAATCAAGTTCGTCGGATTGGGCGAAAAGATGGACGAGCTTGAGACGTTTGAGCCTGAGCGCGTTGCAGGCCGTATCCTCGGCATGGGCGACATTGTTGCGCTGGTCGAGAAGGCGCAAGAAACCATCGAGGCTGAACAAGCCGAGCGCATGATGAAGCGCTTTCAGAAGGGTCAGTTTAACATGAATGACCTGAAGAACCAGCTTGAGCAAATGCAAAAGATGGGCGGCATGGAAGGCATCATGGGCATGATGCCGGGCATGGGCAAAATGGCCAAGCAAATGGAAGGCGCGGGCATTGATGATCGTGTCCTCAAGCAGCAGATTGCTTTGATCCAATCGATGACCAAGCGCGAGCGCGCGAACCCGCAATTGTTGCAAGCCTCCCGCAAAAAGCGGATCGCCAAAGGTGCGGGCATGGAAGTGTCCGAGCTGAACAAACTTCTGAAGATGCAACGCCAGATGGGCGACATGATGAAGAAGATGGGCAAAGGCGGGATGCTGAAACAGGCGATGAAAGGCATGCTCGGCAAAGGCGGCGGCGCAGGAATGCCCGCGGGCATGGACCCTTCCAAGATGGATCCCAAAGCGATGGAAGCGGCGGCAAAGGCTATGGGCGGCAAACTGCCCGGTGGTCTTGGTGGTATGGGCGGTGGCATGGGTCTGCCCCCCGGTTTGTCTGGTTTCGGGAAGAAAAAATAAGTGAACACAGCGCATTCATCCAAGGCACCTTTGACGGTTGCGCCGCGTCTGGAAACGGATCACCTGATCCTGCGCGGCCCTGAATTGCGTGACGCGGAGCCACTCATCGGCTTTCTCATGGACCCAGTCCGCTCCAAAGGGTTCGGCGGTTACACCAAACGCGACGATGCATGGCGCTGGTACGCACTGAACATCGGTCACTGGCATATCCATGGCTACGGCTACCTCACCATCGAGGACAAAGCGACTGGCAACCCCGCGGGCATCACAGGCATTTGGAACCCAGAGGGCTGGCCTGAACCAGAGCTGGGTTGGGTCGTATTTGAAGGATATGAGGGCAAAGGCATCGCCTTTGAGGCGGCACTTGCCGCGCGTGCCTGGGCGTATTCGGATCTTGGCTTTAGCACGATGACCTCCAACATTGTTCCATCGAACACGCGCTCTATCGCATTGGCTAAACGCCTCGGCGCGACGTTCGAGCGTGAATATGACAACGTTCAAATGGGTCTCGATCACCTCTATCGCCATCCGGCACCGGAGGCACTGACATGACCCCGCGCCATGAACAGGCCCCAACGGGTATCCCATCAGCCGTCGCTGCGAACGTCGCGGCGCAGATCCCGACGCTTGTGTCTGATGCGCTTTTGTTGCGCGCGCCGATTGTTGAGGACTTCCCGCTTTATGCAGACGTTATGTGCAGCGAGCGCGGTCAGTATATGGGCGGCCCGCTGAGCCCTGAGGACGCGTGGTGGGACTTTGTTCAACTCGCTTCCGGCTGGGTCCTGCACGGGCATGGCGGCTGGTCGATCACCGATGTAGATAGCGAAGAGCTCTTGGGTTTTGTGATCTTGGGTCTTGAACCGGGTGATGAGCAGATCGAGCTAGGCTTCCTCGTCTCTGAGGCGAACGAAGGTCTTGGCATCGCATATGAAGCAGCGCAAATGGCGCGCGGCTTCGCGTTTGATACGCTGAAGCTAACGGAACTGGCGAGCTACATTCACAAAGACAATGCACGCTCTATTGCTTTGGCGGAACGTCTTGGTGCCAGGCGTACCGTGCATGACGAAACGATGCTGGCCTACATTCATACTTCTGAGGTCGCGCAATGACTTCGTTCAATTTTGACATTCCCACTATCGAGACTGAGCGTTTGATTTTGCGTGCGCCGCTTGAAAGCGATCTCGATGCGCTGGAAGTGTTCAATCAATCCGAACGCTCACACATGATTGGCGGTCCTCTGGATCGCGCCAATTGCTGGCGCGTAATCTCGAACGGGATCGGTCATTGGGCGTTACGCGGTTTTGGCATGTGGCACATCCACCATAAAAGCGATGATCGCATGATTGGTGCTTGCGGGTTTATCTTCCGCGAAGGCTGGGACGAACCGGAACTCGGCTGGAATGTGCATGACGGCTACGAGGGCAAAGGATTCGCCTTTGAAGCTGCAAGCGCTGCGCGCGCACATGGCGCAAAGCATTTCAATTTAAACGGCGTTATCAGCTACATCTACCCGGTGAACAGCAGCTCTATCGCGCTTGCCAAACGCCTTGGCGCTACGTTTGAACGCAAGGGCAGTTTGTTGGGCAAAGACGCTGATATTTATCGCCATCCGAAACAAGGAGCCGCCTGATATGACAGACGCAGTCACCAAAGCCGCAGAGGTGCTCAAGGAGCATCGCTCCAGCATTGATCGCCTTGATGCGATCCTCGTCTACACGCTGGGCGAGCGGTTCAAACACACACAAGCTGTGGGCAAGCTAAAGGCAGAACATGATTTGCCGCCAAGCGACCCTACACGCGAAGCCACGCAAATTGCGCGGCTTGAAGACCTTGCAAACAGGGCCGATCTTGATCCTGAATTTGCCAAGAAATTCCTCAATTTCATCATTGAGGAAGTGATCCACCACCATAAACAACACCAAACGTAAGGTGCGTGAAATCACGCACCCACAGACAAGAAAACTTAGGAGTACTACACCATGGCTATGAAAATTCGTCTCGCCCGCGGCGGTTCCAAAAAGCGTCCTTTCTATCGCATCGTTGCTGCGGATTCCCGCATGCCACGCGATGGCCGCTACATCGAAAAGCTCGGCACATATAACCCACTGCTTCCAAAAGACAGCGAAGAGCGCGTGAAAATGAACGTTGAGCGCATCCAGTACTGGCTGGGTGAAGGCGCACAAACAACAGACCGTGTGTCCCGCATGCTCGAAGCAGCTGACCTGCTGCCAAAGAAAGACCGCGCAAACCCTAAGAAGGGTACGCCTGGCAAGAAAGCTGTTGCGCGCGCTGAAGAGAAAGCAAGCAAAGCGGCAGAAGCTGCGGCGGCTCCTGCTGAAGAAGCAGCTGCGGAAGAGTAAACCGCTCTTTCAACAATATAAGAAGGGCGGCGCACCATTTGCGCCGTCTTTTGCTTTTCTAAGACAGGTTTGTTGATATGTTTCGCCTCATCCGCCTACCCATTATGTTCGGCGCTGCTTTCGTCTTTGGCGTGCTTTCCGAACGCAACGCAGCATTGGACAAATGTGTGGAGGCGGGTGGCTCGATGAAAAGCGGTATCTGCAGGGGAGTATCTGAATGAGTGATGATCTGATTTGCGTTGGCTCCATCGGTGGTGCTTTTGGCGTCAAAGGCGATGTGCGACTTAAAAGTTTTTGCGCTGAGCCTTCTGATATTGCCGACTACAATCCTTTGTTCACTGAGAACGGGCGGAGTTTTACGCTGACTTTGCTTGGCCCTGTGAAAAACGGCTATTCTGCGCGACTCTCTGGCGTCGTAACCAAAGAAGATGCAGATGCGTTGAGCGGTGAAAAGCTCTTTGCGCGGCGCGCACAACTGCCCGCACTCCCCGATGATGAATATTACCATACCGACCTTGAGGGGTTGGAAGTGCTCGACACAGGTGGCGTGATCTTGGGGCATGTGAAGAATGTGCAGAACCACGGTGCCGGTGATCTTTTAGAGGTCCATGGACCCAATCTGAAAACCGCTGTGCTATTGCCCTTCACAAGAGACGCTGTGCCGACCGTTGATCTCAAAGCGGGGCGTATCATCGCAGATCCGCCATATGGATTGTTTGACTAGATGAGCAATGAACACTTCATCACAGATCGCGCAGTAACATTCAAAGAGCTGGCAAAATTTGCAACCGCTGGGGAGCCTGTGCATTTTCAATCGTGCCAGCTTGAGCATGTTGATTTCCAAGAATTGGAATTCACTGAATGGACGTTCAAAAAGTGTGATCTGGATAACGCACGTTTCGACAATTGCATTATCGATGAGACTGATTTCATCGAATGCCGCGCGGCAGCCGCGACCTTTCGCTCTGCGCGTTTATCGCAAGTCCAATTCAAAAAGTGTGATTTGAGTAACGCTCATTTCACATTTGGCAAACTTGCAGACGTGAGTTTTAGTGGCTGCAAAATGATCGGCGCGAATATGACTGACTTAACAATCGCAGATTTGGCTCTATCAGAGTGCAACCTAGGCCTCGCGCAATTGCGCGGGTTTGAGATGAAAGACGCCACACTCAACACGGTGAATTTTGATCAAGCGGACCTGTCAAACGCGACGTTCGAAAATGCTTATCTAGAGGAGTGTTCCTTGCGTGAAAGCATCGTCACGGATGCCAATTTCAAGGGTGCAGATTTACGGTCCAGCGACCTTGGCGGATTGCAGATGAGCGACGCGCGCCGTTTCAAAGGGGCGATCATTTCCAAGAGCCAAGCCGCAGATTTGCTCGGCCAGCTTGGGTTGAAGGTGGTTTAGAATGACGGACAAACCCCGCTCTCATGGCCGCAAGGCGATCCGCCCGACTTTCAAGCCACGCGAATTGATGACACCAACGCCCGAACTTGCTGGCGTGTGGCGAGCGCAAATTATCACGTTGTTTCCTGATGCCTTTCCCGGTGTTCTTGGGGCCTCCCTCACGGGCAAAGCTCTGCAAGAGGGGCTCTGGCAGATGGAAACCATCGACCTACGCCCTTTTGGTGAAACCAAGCACCGCAATGTAGATGACACGCCAGCAGGCGGCGGTGCGGGTATGGTTCTGCGCGCCGATGTGCTGGGCAAGGCGCTTGATAAAGCGGCTGAATCCGAGCGTGGGAATTGGCCGCGTGTCTATCTTTCCCCACGTGGCAAGCGCCTTGATCAAAAGATGGCGCAGCGCTTTGCGGCTTGTGACGGGATCACCTTGCTTTGCGGACGTTTTGAAGGTGTCGACGAGCGTGTGATCGAAGAATACGACATCGAGGAAGTCTCGCTTGGTGACTTTATCCTCACAGGAGGTGAGATTGCAGCGCAGGCCTTGATTGATGCAACTGTGCGGCTTATACCGCGCGTGCTTGGGAACTATGATTCCACGCAGGACGAATCGTTCTCGCATGGGTTACTAGAGCATCCTCAGTATACGAAACCTGCGGTCTGGAAGGATCGCGCGATACCGGAAATACTTCAGTCCGGCCATCACGCGAAAATATCTGACTGGCGGCAGGCCATGGCCGAAAGGCTCACAAAAGAAAGACGACCTGACCTCTGGCGGGCTTGGTGTGCAGCGCACAACAGGGACCCGGATGAAGACCAAGAGCTCTCATAGGACGCAATCACTTCGCGGGAAAACCGTGAGCATACATAGGAGATGAGACATGGATCTTATCGCACAACTGGAGGCCGAACAGGTCGCCGCACTTGGGAATGATATTCCTGATTTCAAAGCCGGAGACACAATTCGTGTTGGCTATAAAGTAACAGAGGGCACGCGCTCTCGTGTTCAGAACTATGAAGGCGTGTGCATCGCACGCAAGAACGGCAAAGGCATTGCCGGTTCTTTCACAGTTCGCAAGATTTCCTTTGGTGAAGGCGTGGAACGTGTATTCCCACTGCATTCCACAAACGTCGACAGCATCACAGTTGTGCGCCGTGGCCGCGTTCGTCGCGCCAAGCTGTACTATCTGCGCTCGCGTCGCGGTAAGTCCGCACGTATCGCTGAAGATACAACTTACAAGCCACTTAAAGGCTAAGGAGAGCGCACATGAAAAATGATATTCACCCAGACTACCACGTCATAAACGTAAAGATGACAGATGGTACGATCCACCAGATGAAATCCACATATGGCAAAGAGGGCGACCAGCTCGCGCTCGACATCGACCCATCTGCGCACCCTGCATGGACTGGTGGCGGCACACGCTTGATGGATGCTGGCGGACGTGTTTCCAAGTTTAAAAAGAAATACGAAGGTCTTGGCTTCTAAGCTTAGGCACTTTTTAAAGATCGCAGAAACGCCGTTCCTTTTGGGAGCGGCGTTTTTCGTTGCGCGCAACATGTGTTGTGACGCGCTGACACGCTTTTAGACTGCCGGCTGTGGTTGGCGAAACAGCGTACGATTAGTGACTATCTAAACTGTATTTTACTTGAGGATTTACGCAAAGCAAAGATTGTCGCAATGGCGACGCACACGCACAGGAGCGCTTTAGAAACTGGTTCCATCGTTCCTTCTATCAAAAGTGCATGCAGAATACTTCCACCGACAATGAGCGTTGCAAAACACCCATGACACGCGCGCCATACACGCGGACGAATGCGCAAGCGTCGACGTAGAAGAGCGAGCAAAGCAGTTCCCAACAGCGCCCACATGGCGATGACACCCCAAAGCGAAAAAGGCGTCGGTGATCGCAAAAGCAAAGCGTCCACAACGTCCGGTGGGCTGGTAATCCAAAGGGCAGTAACATGAAGGAAAACCAAGATCGTAAGAGCGGCACCAAGCCAGCGATGCAGGCGTCTTCCTGTTCGCACTGTAACATGTGGCAGGGCTGCGCTCGCCAAAAGGGGTTGCAGCAGTAAAACACATAGGCCGAGTACGCCAGAAATTCCCGCGAAGATGTAGATTGGATCCCGCCAAGCCAAAAGCGGGCTGTTCATCGCGAGCACGACTGGCACGAAAAGCGCACTAATCAGCGCGCTCCAAACTAAAAGCGATTTAGCGCGACTGGCTTGCAAAACCTAAGCAAGCTCAAGCACAAAATGGGCTTCTAGGCTGGTGTCACTCGATCGCGCCATGACAGGGCGCAAAAACACAGTTTTGAAATCCGTACTATCGTAGGCCAAGTGCCCATGTGCTTGCCCGAACACAGGAACGATTTGCGGCATTTCTAAACGAAACACCCCATTTTCATCGCTCAACGTCGCGCCATGAGAGCGTTGATCGCGTTCATGGCCTTCTGTCGTATGCGCCCAAATCTGAATGCGCTGGCCCGCAAGCTGAGCACCGTCACCGG
>JAHEGL010000116.1:3370-7695 GCA_024645145.1 Planktotalea sp. | reverse complement strand
AATTATTCCATTTTACACGGTGCGCGGGGCAATGAAACAAGTCAGCGCAGACGGGCATTTTCACTGCGCTTGCTAGGAGATGATGCGCGATATGTAGAACGCCCAGGGCCGACGTCTCCGCCGTTCCCGGGTCATGATATGGTGGCAGGTCAAAAGCTGCGCGAGGATTGGTTTCCAATCCTCTACAAGCGGTAAAGGTACGGCTTTTAAAAACCGTACCGCGCTAGCAAGTTCTACAGGAATTTCGCCATCGCGACTGCGGTGTCAGCCATGCGGTTCGAAAAGCCCCATTCGTTGTCATACCAAGCGAGGATGCGGCACATGTTGCCATCCATCACTTTTGTTTGATCTGATGCGAAGATCGAGCTGTGCGGATCATGGTTGAAATCCATAGAAACAAGCTTGCGCTCATTATATTCCAAGACGCCTTTTAGCGCGCCCTCGGCCACGTCTTTGATAGCTCCGTTGATTTCTTCAACAGTCACATCGCGCGCGGTCTCGAACGTAAGATCTACAGCGGAGACATTCGGTGTCGGGACGCGGATGGCTACGCCGTCAAGTTTGCCTTCAAGTTCTGGCAAAACGAGGCCAACGGCTTTGGCTGCTCCTGTGGACGTGGGGATCATGCTCATCGCGGCAGCGCGCGCGCGGTAAAGATCTTTGTGCATCGTATCAAGCGTTGGTTGATCGCCCGTATAGCTGTGCACAGTCGTCATAAAGCCACGCTTGATGCCGAATACATTGTTAAGCGCATACGCCACAGGAGCGAGGCAGTTTGTCGTGCAAGAGGCGTTGGAGACGATCAGATCATCTGCCTTAAGCGTGTCACTATTCACGCCATAAACGATTGTTTTGTCGGCCCCTTTAGACGGCGCAGAAACGAGAACGCGGCTTGCGCCGTTCTCCAAATGCACCTTGGCTTTTTCTTTGTCGGTAAAGACGCCCGTGCATTCCATGACAATATCAACATCAGCCCATGGCAAATCTGCAGGATTTCGAATTGCGGTAACAGCAATCGGGCCACGCGCGACGTCGATAGAGGTTTCATTGTGCGTGACGGTCGCAGGAAAACGCCCGTGGACACTATCAAATTGCAAAAGGTGGGCATTGGTTTCCACGGGCCCTAAGTCATTGATCGCAATAACTTCGATATCTGTGCGGCCGCTTTCAATGATCGCGCGCAAAATGTTGCGGCCGATACGACCAAATCCGTTGATTGCTACTTTTACTGCCATGTCCAAATCCTCATCATTTGCAAGATCGATCAAGTTAGCGCTAACAATGATAAACGGAAGATAAAGTCAAGAGCGGCAGCAAAGAACACTCCTGCTTAACGCCAGAAGGCGAGCCACTCGGTCATATCAGTGAATTTTTTGGCTAAGAAAATGATGTTCGTTGAGCCTGTTAGGATAACATCAGCCACGATAGCGATGGTTATAAGTAACCCTCGAATGATCGCGAGTGTGTTAGACATTAAATGCTCTGCTTTCTTGCTTGAGTGCAAGATGCGTCAGTGCAGCGCTTTTGCCAAGCCACAAAACCCCAAGATAGCATTTTGCGAAAGGGGGTAAGTGGCTTTGCAGTTGGCGTGAATTTATTGGTTCAAGCGCCCCAAAGTCGCGGCTACGTCAGCCATACGCGCAGAGAACCCCCATTCATTGTCGTACCATGCAAGAACGCGCACTGTGCGGCCTCCAACAACCTTTGTTTGATCAGGTGCAAAGATGCTGCTGTGCGTTGTGTGATTGAAATCAACAGACACTTTTGGTTCTGGATCATATGAAAGCACGGCCCCCATATGGCCCGCTGCGGCTTCTTCTACGATTGCATTGACTTCTTCGACGGTCACATCGCGTTTTGCCTCAAACGTGAGATCGACGGCAGACACGTTGGGCGTTGGGACGCGCATGGCCGTACCGTCAAGTTTCCCTTTTAGATTTGGGAGCACCTCGCCTAGAGCTTTCGCAGCACCCGTCGAGGTTGGGATCATCGCCATTGCGGCAGCGCGCGCGCGGTAGAGGTCGGCATGACGACGATCGAGCATTGGCTGATCGCCCGTGTAGGAGTGGATCGTCGTCATGATGCCACGCTCGATGCCGATGCCCTCATCAAGAACCTTTGAAAGAGGGGCGAGACAATTGGTGGTGCAAGACCCGTTGGAAATCATCTTGTCGCCTTCGCGCATATCGCGGTGGTTCACACCGAACACGATTGTGCGTTCGACATTTTTAGCAGGCGCAGAGATCAGCACGGCTTTCGCACCGCGCTCTAGGTGAACTTTGGCTTTGTCGCCATCGTTAAACTTGCCTGTACATTCAAGCACAACGTCACAGCCCGACCAATCAAGTTCGGACGGATCGTAGGTTGAAAACATCTCCATCGGGCCACGGCCGAGATCCATTGTGTTGCCTGATACTTTGACGTCTCCCGGAAAGCGGCCATGGACACTGTCATAGCGCAGTAGATGCGCACTGGTTTCGATCGGACCAGTTGCATTGACCTTAACGACTTGAACATCATTGCGCGCCGCCTCGGCAATATATGCGAGAGTGGAGCGTCCGATGCGGCCAAAGCCGTTGATGCCAATTGTTACGGTCATGAAAGTCTCCTGAGTGCGCTCTTGTTGCAGTCTGTATAGCGAGCCGCGCAGACAGGGGCCAAAGGAAAAGTCGAATATTGGCAATGTGTTAGCGATAAACGTGACGCGTTCGCATATGGTGGCGCTAACGTTTGGGAGCACCCTGTTATTGGTTGCGATAACACGCGTGCTTTGTGCCAACTACGATTCGGTCTTGAGAATCTTAGTTTTCCAATCATTTCATGATCGGACCGACTGGGGGCTTGCCTCCAGACCCCCAGAGTTTATTGGAAAAATGAAGGGTGTCTGATGTGCTTATTTAAGCGCTGCGGTTTGATGCAAGCGGACCTTCAGTCCGCCGTGCGGAATAGGTGCGCTGGTCTCTGAAAAAGGTAGACCGCATGTGCGCGCGAGTGATGTGTCCGTTGTGATGATGGCAACGCGCCAGCCTGTAAAGCGGCTTTTGAGTGTGGTTCCGAGTGCGCCATAAAGCGCGAAAAGTTGTTTCTTGTCGCCAATGCGCGCGCCGTAGGGTGGGTTTAAAATCACAAGGCCCGGGGCACCAGTTGGGCGCTGAAGATCGCTGATGGAGGCATGGCTGAAATTGCATATATCCGAGATGCCAGCGCGTTTGGCGTTTCCGATGGCGTTGTCGATTGCGCCGGCATTGCGATCCGAGCCGTAAAACTGCGGTGTCGCGCGTGTTTCAGGCATTGCCGACCGCAGCGTTGCCCAGCGATCTGGCATGAAGGTTGCGAGGCGTTCAAACGCAAAGCTGCGTGAGCGACCTGGAACAAGGCCTGTTGCGATTTCTGCGGCCTCAAGTGGAAAAGTCCCAGAGCCGCACATTGGGTCGAGCACTGGTTCGTGGCCTGTATAGCCGCTTGCGCGCAAGAAAAGTGCGGCGAGCGTTTCGCGCATGGGGGCTTTGCCGACCGCCTCTTTGTGGCCGCGTTGGTGAAGCGGTGCACCAGAGGTATCCACGGAGAAAGTGCACATGTTGTCTTCGATCCGAAGCATTATCTTGATGGGATCTTCGGTGGGAGTGGTGGCACCTAGACGTTCGCGCAACGCTTTTTCAACCCGCTCTTTGGCAGCACCTGCGTGATAAATTTTTGATTTGCGCGTTGTAACATCGACGCGCACGTCGCTGCCCTGAACCAACAGCGCAGCCCAGTCGAGCGAACGGGTCTGCTTTTCAAGTTGGCTTAGGTTGAAGCTGCGAAAATTGGCGTACCGCGCAAGCACTTTCGTGGCACCGCGTAAGCTTAGATTTGCGCGCATTACGTTGGGCCAAAGGCCATAAAACGTGATGCCGCCAGCAGTTATTTGTGCATCTTTGAAACCTGCCTCCAGCGCTTCTGCGTGAAGGTAGGGTTCTAGTCCTGGCGGGCAGGCGCAGAAGATTTCAAAAGGTTTCATGATCGCGCGGGGGTAGGGTGCGTGGTATCATGCACCCTACGTTTCGCTTATAGGCCCAAAAGCTTTTTGACAGACGCAACAGTCGCTTCAGGCGTGATTTCGAAATGGCTGTAAAGCTCATCCGCGGGGGCAGACGCACCAAAACCATGCATGCCGACAAACGCGGATTTCTCACGCTTGCCGCGCTCACCAAAGAGCCAGCGATCCCAGCCAAAGCGAATACCTGCTTCAATCGCAACGCGCACAGGTCCACCCGGAAGCACGCGCTTGCGGTAGCTTTCGTCCTGCTCTTCAAACAGCTCCCAGCACGGCATGGAGACAACGC
>JAHEGL010000116.1:0-3360 GCA_024645145.1 Planktotalea sp. | reverse complement strand
GCGTGTGCCAATGCCCTCGGCTTGCAGCAGCTCACGCGCTTTCAGAGCAATTTCAACCTCGGAGCCAGTGGCCATCAAGATCGCTTGGCGCTTGCCGTCTGCATCGGCCAGAACATAACCACCTTGGGCGGTCAGGTTTTTTGTTTTGTGCTCAAGTCGTACGGTCGGCAGGTTTTGACGTGACAACGCCAGAACGGAGGGCGTTTCTTTGTTGCTCAACGCAACTTCCCAAGACTCAGCCGTTTCGACAGTATCTGCGGGACGGAACACATAAGTATTGGGCGTCGCGCGTGAAATTGCCAAATGCTCAATCGGCTGATGTGTCGGGCCGTCTTCGCCTAGACCGATGCTGTCATGTGTCATTACGAAAACAGTCGGAACTTTCATCAGAGCCGCCAAGCGCATTGCGGGGCGTGCATAGTCTGTGAAGCACATGAATGTGCCGCCGTAGGGGCGAATACCACCGTGCAATGCCATACCGTTCATCGCAGAGGACATGCCGTGCTCGCGGATACCCCAATAAATGTAGCGGCCCGCGCGATTGTCCGTGTCGAACACGCCCATATCACCCGTCTTGGTGTTGTTGGATCCGGTGAGGTCCGCAGAGCCACCAACCGTTTCCTGCATGATCGGGTTAACCACCTGCAACGTCATTTCAGAGGACTTGCGCGTTGCTACTTTCGGTGCGCTCTCACTCACCTGCTTTTTGAACGCTTTGATCGTTGCCGAGAGTTTCTTTGGTGCGTCCAGGGCATAGGCGCGGTTGAACTCCGCCTGCTTGTTGCCTGAGATAGATGCGAAACGCTCTTTCCATGCCGCGTGCTCGGATACACCGCGTGATCCTATCGCTTCCCATGCGGATTTGATGTCTGTCGGCACTGCGAATGGACCTGACGTCCAACCGTAGAGTGCTTTGGCCTCTGCCATCTGTGCATCATCGGTCAAAGCGCCGTGGCCCTTGGATGTGTCCTGTGCTGCGTGACCCAGCGCGATATGTGTCTTGCACGCAATCATCGACGGTTTCTTGGACTTCTTTGCTGCGCTCAAAGCGGCATCGATTTCTTCAGGGTTATGGCCGTCGATTTCTTGAACATGCCAGCCGGACGCTTTGAAGCGCATGACTTGATCTGTGCGATCAGAAAGCTCAACAGTGCCGTCGATGGTGATGTTGTTGTTGTCCCAAAGCACGATCAGCTTGCCAAGCTCGTGACGCCCCGCAAGACCGATGGCCTCTTGCGACACACCTTCCATCAAGCAGCCATCGCCAGCAATAACATATGTATTGTGATCGACGATCTTTTTGCCGTAGCGCGCGCGCTGGATTTCTTCGGCCATCGCGAAGCCTACAGAATTGGCAATGCCTTGTCCCAATGGGCCTGTTGTTGTCTCAATCGCATCGGCAAGAAAATTTTCGGGGTGGCCCGCTGTAAGCGCACCCTTTTGACGGAAGTTTTTGATCTGATCCAAAGTGATCTGAGCATCGCCAATCAGATAGAGCAAGGAGTACAGCAGCATAGAGCCGTGACCTGCAGAGAGGATAAAGCGATCACGGTCTGCCCAAAGCGGTGCGCTTGCATCAAATTTCATGTGCTTTTCAAAGAGCACAGTCGCGACATCCGCCATGCCCATCGGCATTCCAGAGTGGCCAGAATTGGCGGCGTGGATTGCGTCCAAAGTCAGCGCGCGGATGGCGGCTGCTTTGTTCCAGTGATCAGGGTTGGCGGAGCGGAGAGCTGCAATATCCAAAAGGGTCGTCCTTTGTGAGAGGCGGTGTAAGTTTGCGCGTTGCATACCAAGCTAGGGGCAAAGATCAAGCGTGCCTCTTAAGTGATTGGCATGAAAGGGGGGAGTATTTTACAAACTCATTGGCTAAAGTTGTAAAAAGCCGCGCACTCAAGCGATTCGCCTGAACCTATTATTGGTGCGTGGCGGTAAAAAGAAGCAGACGAGGGAGAGCACGATGAGCGATATCACCGAGCTCGAGCGCCGTATCACAGCGGCACTGGATCGAATTGGGACTGGTTTGGATGGACTGGAGGCCCCTGCGCCTGCGGGACCCGATCCTGCTGAGATGCAAAATTCGTTGGACATTGCCGCGGCGCGCGTTGAAGAGCTCGAAAAAGAGCTGAGCGATCTCAAAGCTGCATCTGCCGATATGGAGGCGCTGAAACAGTCGCTGAGCGATGAAAAGTTGGCCAATGCACAACTTGAGGAGCGCATGAAGAGCGTGCGCGACACGGCGGATCGCCATGCCTCTGCAATGGATATTCAAGCGCTTGAGCAGCAAAAGGCCACCGCAAAGCTTGATAGTGATCTGCAACGCTTGCGCCGTGCTGCGGAAGACTTGCGCGCGTCCAACCTAAGCCTGCGCAATGCGATGCAAGACGGGCTGAGGGAGCCGCACCTTATTAATAAGGCGATGCTTGCTGAACTTGAAACACTGCGGGCAACGCGCGCGGTGGAAATGGCGCAAGCCGATGCTGTTCTCGCGGCCCTTGATCCACTAGTGAAACGCGCAGCTCAAGAAACTGCGAAAGCTGCTGATCAAAAGGAGGGCTCTGATGCCTGAGGTCACGATTTCCATCGGTGGGCGCAATTTTGAGGTGTCATGCCAAGAGGGCGAAGAGAGTTATCTGCACTCTGCCGCGAAAATGCTCGATACCGAAGCACAAGCCCTTGCAAGCCAAATGGGGCGCATTCCCGAGCCGCGTATGTTGCTTATGGCAGGTTTGATGCTTGCGGATAAAACCGCAGCAATGGAAGACAAGGTAAGCAGCGTTGAAGAACAGCTAAGTGCGGTCCAAGCCGAACTCACCGCTTTGCATGATAAACCTGCACCAGCGCCGGAACGTATTGAAGTGCCAGTTGTCCCGCGACAGGTCACAGACACGCTTGCTGAAATCGCTGCACGCACGGAATCGATTGCTGCGGCGATTGAGGACAAGAGCCGCGCTGCGGATTAAAGCGAACCGATGATCCTGCACTCAGTCTATTGCAACCTGCGTAGCGATGTTGAGAGCGGCGCAGCCACTGCGATTTTTCGAGAACTGGACAAGCTGTGCAAGCGTATCGGCGGGGTGCTTTCGTTTGAGTACGGACCAAATAGGGATTTTGAAGCGAAATCGCCTGAATATGCAGTTGGCTTTGTCGTTCGTTTCACAGATCGCCATGCGCTAGAGCAGTATGCCGAGCATCCAATCCACAAAGAAATGGGCGCTCAGCTTTGTGCGCTTTGCGATGGCGGGGCGGATGGGGTCATGGTCTTTGATCTTGAGGTGGAGACTGCCCAAGCAAACGCTTGACACAGAAACCCCAAGCCCGCATAAGCCGCGAACCTGCACGGGGATTCCCGTTTGGGTG
>JAHEGL010000109.1 GCA_024645145.1 Planktotalea sp. | reverse complement strand
GCAGGGCAATAAAACGGACCCGTCGCACCCGAGGCACCGCCACATGGGCTTTGCGTCACATCTGCATAAAGCACCAGCGTCGGCGGATTATATTCACGCCCCGCTTGCTGAGGGAAAATTTGCGCCCAAACCTGCTCTGTCGTTGCAAGAACCTGTAATGAGAATTCCGCCGCGCGTTCCTCTTGCGCGGTCACCTGCCGCGGCTGGCTCTGATGTGGCACACCACCCTGCTGCAACAAAGGCGTCACATCGATTCCAGCGAAATAGCCTAGCGCTAAGATCACCAACAAGCCGACGCCACCAATCGGCGCTGCTTTGCCGCCGCGCGCGCCGCTTTGACGGCGACGATATTCGACATTTTGACTTCCACGGATCCCGCGTAACCGCATGTGTATTCTCCTGAACCACAACAGCGTTTTTCTTTATCGCTATCTTAAGTGATAGTATGCGCATGAACTTGAGCAAAAATGCAAGCGACAGCAAAACCCGCACCCAATGCGCCGAAGACAACTTGTTTCTCGCTAAAAAGCGCAATGTCGGTAGCGACAGTTGGTAAAGGCATGTTCCTCTGCTTCCTCTAGACCCCGCAAGCGACGCGGATTAGGATCATCCAGCACACGAATCCGGGAATTGATATGAGCGACGCGCCAACCACCGAATACAGAGTTCTCGCGCGGAAATATCGCCCTGAAACCTTTGCCGATCTTGTTGGGCAAGAAGCGATGGTGCGAACGCTCAAAAATGCGTTCGAAGCCGACCGGATCGCACAGGCTTTTGTGATGACCGGTATTCGCGGCACCGGCAAAACCACGACTGCACGGATCATTGCCAAAGGGATCAACTGTATTGGCGCGAACGGCAACGGCGGCCCGACGACTGAACCTTGTGGTGTGTGTGAAAACTGCGTGGCGATCATGGAAGGGCGTCACGTGGACGTCATGGAAATGGACGCCGCTTCGCGCACGGGCGTCGGCGATATCCGCGAAATTATCGAAAGCGTACACTACCGCGCCGCCTCCGCGCGCTACAAGATTTACATCATCGACGAAGTGCACATGCTCTCCACCTCTGCCTTCAACGCTTTGTTGAAGACGCTGGAAGAACCGCCCGCACACGTCAAATTTATCTTCGCAACCACCGAGATTCGCAAAGTGCCTGTCACAGTTCTTTCTCGCTGCCAACGTTTCGATCTGCGCCGCATTGAGCCAGAAGATATGATCGGCATGCTCAAGCGCATCACCGCTGGCGAGAATGCTGAAATTGCAGAGGACGCATTGGCGCTTATCACACGTGCCGCTGAAGGCTCTGCGCGTGATGCAACCTCGTTGCTAGACCAAGCCATCTCTCACGGTGCTGGTGAAACCACGGTTGAACAAGTCCGCGCGATGCTGGGTCTCGCAGATCGCGGCCGTGTGCTCGACCTCTATCAGATGATTATGCGCGGCGATGCAGCGGCCGCCTTGACCGAACTTGGCGCGCAATATGCAGCAGGCGCCGACCCGATGGCTGTGTTGCGCGATCTCGCTGAAATCACCCATTGGATTTCTGTCGTTAAAATCACCCCGGATGCGGCTGATGATCCAACCGTTTCTCCCGATGAGCGCGCGCGCGGCCTAGAAATGGCAAATGACCTGCCTATGCGCGCGATGACCCGAATGTGGCAAATGCTGCTGAAAGCGCTCGACGAAGTTGCCAGTGCGCCCAACTCAATGATGGCCGCAGAAATGGCGATCATTCGCCTAACGCATGTCGCCGAACTCCCCAGTCCGGAAGAGCTGATCCGAAAGCTGCAAGATACTCCACCCCCACCCCCCTCTGGTGGAGGGGGCGGCGGGATGAGCGCGGGTGCCACCTCTGTCGCGAATGCACAGTCTCGCATGGCAACGTCTGGTGGCTCTGCGGGCGGGGCAGCTACGGCCCAACAACTTGATGCAGACGCTTTGCAACGCTTTCCAACGTTTGATCATGTTGTCGAATTGATCCGTGCCAACCGCGACGTAAAACTCTTGGTGGAAGTTGAAGGCGGAGTACGCTTAGCCAACTATCAACCGGGTCGAATAGAATTTGAGCCACACCCCAAAGCACCTGCTGATCTGGCTCAGCGCTTGGGTCAGAAGCTCCAGCTTTGGACTGGAAATCGTTGGGCCGTTACGCTCGTAAATGAGGGCGGCAAAGAAAGCATTGCTGAAAAGCGCGATGCGGCAGACATAGCGATCAAAGCTGAAGCCGCATCGCATCCGCTGCTGCAAGCTGTCTTCGAAGCATTCCCAAGTGCAAAGATCATCGACATCAAAACACCCGCTGAAATCGCGCAAGAAGCAATGGTCGAAGCCTTGCCTGAGGTCGAGGATGAATGGGACCCTTTCGAGGAGGACTAAGCGCTGCATATTCTCGAAACCAACGCACTTTTCGGCTACGCATGCGGGGTCCTGCGCCCGCAATGGGATGGCACTCCAGTCTCTGACGTGCACGAATCGCTCATGCTCGCCGCTTCCCCCATCAGCCTCACATTAATCGCATTTTCACTGATTGCACTTTGGCGTCGCAGCCTTTGGCTGACGAGCGTTCTGTGTCTCTCTTGGGCGGGATGGTCAGTCCATATCCTGTTTGACAACCTCATGAACCGTGCGCTTTTTACAGCCCAGAAAATTGGCTGCATTGGAACGACAAACACCTACCTTATCGTTGTAAGCTTGCTTTGTGTCACCATCCTTGTGATGACGCTGAAACATAGACGCAAGGCCTTTCCACAATGAGCACAATCTGTACACAAATCAAACCAGACTGGGACGGCGCCCCCGTGAGTATGTTCGCTGAAACACTTTCGCTAGCCTCGGCACCCATCACGTTGATCCTGCTCGCTGCAACAATCATCACTCTGCATTTTCGCCATCAATGGGCCGCGCTTGCGCTTGTCGTAGCTTGGTCTTTCTACGTGTCATTCCTCACCATACTGGACCCTGGAAATACCTTCGCAACTGCACGCGCAGAGGGATGTCTTGGCGCACCGACCTTGTTCATCGTCGCTGTCGCTGCAATATGTACCACAATGATATTTTACACCGCACCCAACGAGGCGCGCAAAACTTAAACGGAGAAGCAAATGCTCAAAGGACTAGGCCAGCTCGGCGATATGGCGGGTATGATGAAGAAAGCCAAAGAAATGCAGGACCAGATGGGTCAATTGCAAGAAGATCTGGCGTCCATGACTGTGGTCGGCGAAAGCGGTGCTGGCCTCGTTAAGGCAACAGCCACCGCCAAAGGCGAACTCACAGCGCTCGACATTGACCCGTCCATCTTCAATGGCGATGAAAAAGAAGTGGTCGAAGACCTGATCCTCGCCGCGGTCAAAGACGCGCAGCAAAAAGCAGCGCATAAATCTGCGACGGAGATGGGCAAATTGACCGAAGGTCTCGGCCTACCTGCAGATATGAAGCTCCCGTTTTAAAACTTTGCAAATACGCGCTTCATTTTTCCAGATAAACTCCCGCCGGAGGCTCCCGCAGCTTACGAACAGGACGGATGGATGAGCAGTACAAAAGACATCGATGCACTCATAGAGTTGATGGCCAAGCTCCCCGGGCTTGGCCCCCGCTCGGCAAGGCGGGCAGTTTTGCATCTGATCCGCAAACGCGCGATTTTGCTGACCCCGCTTGCTGAAAGCCTGCAAACAGTCGCCGCCACCGCGCGCGAATGCCTTAACTGTGGCAACGTCGGCACTGCTGATATCTGCAACATTTGCGAAAATGAAAAACGTGCCAATGGCATTCTTTGCGTAGTAGAGGATGTTGCAGATCTGTGGGCAATGGAACGCTCAGGCGTGTTCAAGGGTCGCTATCATGTGCTTGGCGGCACACTTTCCGCGCTTGATGCCATAGGCCCTAATGAGCTGCGTATCCCGCGTCTGATAGACCGTGTCACGTCCGAGCATATCACCGAAGTCATCCTCGCCCTTAACGCAACGATCGACGGGCAAACCACCGCCCACTATATCGCCGACCTTCTCGAAAACCGCGTCACGCTCACATCCCTCGCGCAGGGGGTGCCGATTGGCGGCGAGCTTGACTACCTCGATGATGGCACCATCACCGCCGCAATGAACGCGCGAAAGCCGATTTAACGCAAACACTTGCTTAGAGCCGCATCTCTTCGCACACTGCGCAGCAAAAGATCCCCAAAAGGAAAGCCAAAGCAATGCGCGCTGCTGTTGTCAGAGAATTTAACGAAGACCTTTCCATCGAACAGGTAACCGATCCAAGCTGCCCAAGCAGTGGCGTCGTCCTTGAGGTTGCCGCTTGTGGTGTATGTCGCTCTGATTTTCATGGCTGGGTCGGTGGCCACCCCAAGGTCGTGAACGGTTCCGTCATGGGGCATGAATATTGCGGCACGGTCGTCGAAGCGGGTGCGCAAGCAAAGTACAAAGTGGGTGATAGATTGATCGCGCCTTTCATTCTTGGCTGCGGGGATTGCCCTGCCTGCCAGACCGGCACGTCAAACACCTGTGAAAGCGCGATTGTGCCCGGCTTCGGAGCGCCCGGCGCTTATGCAGAGTATGTGGCCGTTCCTTATGATCATAACCTCGTGCATCTCCCTGAAAGCATGTCGCCCGCGCTCGCTGCTGGCCTTGGTTGCCGCGTTACAACGGCTTGGCATGCGCTCACAGATCGCGCCAATGTGCGCGCTGGCGAATGGGTTGCGGTGCATGGAACCGGTGGCATTGGCCTGTCGTCTTTGCTACTCGCCAAGATGCTGGGCGCACGGGTGATTGTGGTTGATATCGTTGAAGAAAAGCTCACACATGCCCTTTCCCTAGGTGCAGATGCAGCTGTGAATGCCGCCAGCGGGAACGCCGCAGAGCGTATCCGAGAGATCACAAGCGGCGGTGCTCAAGTGTCCATCGAAGCGCTCGGAATCGAGGCAACAACGAATGCCTCTGTCGAATGTCTCGCGACACTTGGACGGCACGTACATGTGGGTTTGCCCGCAGGTGATGGCTTAATGCAGATTAACATGCGTGCGATTTACTCCAAGCAACTGAGTTTCTTTGGCACGCGTGGCATGCCTTCTTGGAAGTACCCCAACCTACTAAGCATGATCGAGCGTGGAGACGTGGATCTAAGTCCTATGTTAGCTCGCGAGGTCGGCCTGTCTGATGCATCTGCAGAACTGCGTGCAATGAAGGGGCCAACCCCGCCAGGCACGGCGGTCATTACGGATTTCTTGGGGTAACAGTGATGAATATTCCCAAACTCAAACGTGCCACGATCGGCTCTGAAGACGGGCTACGTGTTTGGCTCAAGAATAATAGCGATTTGGCTGAGCCAGTGATGCTCGTTACGCATTCCAATCCGCATTCTTCGAAACATGTAAGCGCGGAGCAAGTTGCAAATACCCTTTCAAATTCACGTTGGAGCGCAGGTCGCAGATACACACTCAATGTTAACCTTCTCGGCCACGTGATTACTGTCACCGCGTAAAATCGAGACCACAACTCGCAGAGCAAACAAAAAAGCCCTGCGCAAATAAATGCACAAGGCCTTTGAGTATTAAAAGAACAGCGCTTACTTGTCGCTGTCATCCTCAGCGTCATTATCGCTCATGATGTTGAAGAAGCTCTCCGCATCCAAAATATCACCAGTCTCTTCTTCCGGCTCAACAGGGGCATCCCCAAGCGAGAATGTCTCCAGACCCTCAATCGCTGTCGGGATCTTCGGCTCAGCTTCCATGCCCAAAGACTGCTCTGTGCTCACCAACTTGCGACGCTCATCATCGTTCATGACTTCGCCATCCGCTGCTTTCTTCGCTGCAGCTTTCTGAACCGCTGCGTCTAGCTCGGACTGCTTACACAGACCCAAAGCAACCGGATCAATCGGCTGAATGTTGGAGATGTTCCAGTGTGTGCGCTCGCGGATCGCTTGGATCGTTGGCTTGGTCGTTCCGACCAACTTGCCAACCTGGCCGTCTGTCAGTTCTGGGTGAAACTTTACCAACCACAAAATGGATGCAGGACGATCCTGACGCTTAGACAATGGTGTGTAGCGCGGACCACGGCGCTTTTCTTCGCCTTGTGCGGCTGCGTTGAATTTAAGCTTCAGCTTATGCATGACATTGTCTTGCGCCGCGTCAATTTCTTCCTGCACCAATTGGTTGTTCGCAATCGGGTCAAACCCTTTCACACCAGCAGCCACGTCACCGTCTGCAATGCCTTGCACTTCCAGCTCGTGCATCCCAACGAAATCTGCGATCTGCTTGAAGCTGATCGTTGTGTTATCCACCAGCCATACAGCGGTTGCTTTTGCCATAATCGGTTTGGCCATGGGAACTCTCCTTCAAACAAATCTCTCTCGTCGCCTGAAATAGGCGGCACCTTTTTCTTAGGTGCGGGTTACCATTGTGGGGGAACTTGAGCGGTTTATAGTAGCGATTGCACCAAGAGGGAAGAGGCAATGCGCAAACTGGTTCTGGCACTGATGATGATGGCGACGACTTTATCGAGCCGATGGCAAGAAAGCTGGCGAATTTGACTACTACGTGCTTGCCCTAAGCTGGACACTACATGGTCTGTGGCCACAATTTCACCAAAGCTGGCCCAGTTATTGTCGTACGTCAGAGCGCCAACCGTCACGCTCCATGACAAATGACATGAGCGATATTATGGGGACCTCAGGCCTCGCGTGGCATCATTGGAAGAAGCACGGTACCTGTTCCGGCCTGAGTGCCCGCGACTACTATGCACTGTGACGCGAAGCTTATGGCAAAGTGAACCGCCCTGCTGTGTTTCGTAAGCTCAAAGACCCAGTGAAGGTTCCTGCAAAGGTAATCGAAGAAGCATTTCTCAAAGCAAACCCGAGTTTGAAGTCCAATACACTCACAATCACATGCAAAAAGTGGCGCATCCAAGAAGCCCGCATTTGTTTGTCTAAAGATCTGGATCCTGTTCCGTGTGGACGCGATACGATTAAGGATTGCTCCATGACCAATGCCCTATTTGATCCCATTCGCTGAGGCACAGGCTCCTTCGCAAAGGAGCTTGCAACTCTTTTTGCAAAAAGGGTTTTAGCCGATCTTCAAAACAATTTTCCCGATGTGTCTACTGCTTTCCATACGAGCATGTGCCTTGGACGCATCCGCGAGATCAAATTCACTATCCATCACAGGCCCCAAACGCCCCGCATCCAGCAACGGCCAAACTTGCTCCCTTAGTGCTTGTGCAATTCTTGCTTTTGCGAGATCGCTCTGCGGCCGCAAAGTAGATCCAGTAATCGTCAAACGTTTCATCATCATGAGCGCAAAATTGAGTTCAATCTTCGGACCTTGCAAAAATGCGATCTGCACCAAGCGCCCATCATGTGCCAAAGTGTTCACATTGCGTGGCAAGTAATCACCACCGACCATGTCAAGGATGAGATCAGCACCGCCTTCGGCTTTCAAAACGTCTGTGAAGTCTTCGTTGCGATAATTGATTGCGCGCTCAGCACCAAGACTAAGACAAGCAGCACATTTTTCGTCAGACCCAGCCGTCGTAAACACACGTGCGCCAAAAAGCTTACCTAACTGAATCGCGGTTGTGCCAATACCTGAAGAGCCCCCGTGGACCAAAAAGCGATCCCCTGCTTTCAAACCGCCACGTTGGAAGACATTGGAAAACACTGTGAAATACGTTTCTGGTAAACAAGCCGCTTCTTTCAGGCTCATTCCTTTTGGCACTGGCAAGCAATGCGCGGCTGGTGTCGCGACGTATTCCGCATATCCGCCCC